>JBBSDC010000122.1:0-12122 GCA_038249705.1 Bacteroidales bacterium
TAGGCACCTGCATTTTTTCAAGCACAACCTGGTCCAGACGTTCATCAGCCATCAGTAAGGGAACATCATAAATGGTTTCAACATCCACTGACTCAATAACAGCGGATGGGTTAACATTACAGAAAAGGGCAATTTTATTTCGGATAGCCTGGTTCAGATGTTTTTCGGTACGGCAAACAATTACATCGGGTTGCACTCCTGATTCGAGTAGCATTTTTACCGAATGCTGTGTTGGTTTGGTTTTAAGTTCGCCCGATGATGCAAGGTAAGGCACAAGGGTAAGATGGATTACAAGACAGCGGTTTCCAAGTTCCCATTTCATTTGCCTCACTGATTCAATATAAGGCAACGATTCGATATCGCCGACCGTCCCTCCTATTTCGGTAATTACAAAATCATATTTACCGCTGGCTCCAAGCAATTGAACCCGGTATTTAATTTCGTCGGTGATATGAGGAATCACCTGTACTGTTTCGCCCAGATAATCACCACGTCTTTCTTTATCTATAACCGCCTGATAGATACGGCCGGTAGTAACATTATTCGCCTGAGAAGTCCGTACATTGGTAAACCGTTCGTAATGACCGAGATCAAGATCTGTTTCAGCACCATCATCAGTTACAAAACACTCCCCATGTTCGTATGGATTGAGAGTTCCCGGATCAATATTGATATAAGGATCAAGTTTTTGTATCGCTACTCTGAACCCTCTGGCTATGAGAAGCTTTGCCAATGATGAACTTATAATCCCTTTACCTAATGAGGAGGCAACCCCACCGGTTGTAAAAATGTACCTTGTTTCAGCCATGATGGTTTGTGTATAACAGAATTAATCCGGTAGAGCGAATACCAATGCTTTATAACCGGGAAACATTTGTACCCGATAAAAAACAGAATGATGTAACCCGGATTTAAAATCAGTGCAAAATTACAAATCACATCCATGAATTCCTTGTAAATAAATAAAAAAAAAAGCCTGATAAAAATCAGGCCTGTATTTTAAGTATTATTTTGATTTTCAAGGGATTTTATACGAGCTAATTTCAACACATTCTGTTATAACTACTTTTATATCCTCACGTGAGCATGGTTTCGCCAAAAATGCATTCATACCGGCTTCAGCACATTCAGTACGCATTTGATCATCAGCGTAAGCAGTTATTGCCACAATAGGAATTCCTTTATTGAAAACCCTGATATACCTTGTGGCTTCAATGCCATCAAGAACCGGCATATCAATATCCATAAGTATTGCGTCAAAATCGTCGGATCGACAGGCTTCAGCAGCCAGCAATCCATTTTCAACAATCACATACTCCCAACCCAATCTGCTCATGTATTTACTCATGAGATGTTGATTCATAAAATTATCTTCGGCAATAAGAACTTTCATAGATAATATTGAATGGATTTGGAGTAGGTGCTATTACTAGGATGTCAGCAAAACAAAGGTAATACTATTTCGGGTTCATGCTAATTTTTTACTTTTAAACAGTTCAACTTTTCAGGAAGCTTTTTCATCCGGATCACCTATTCACCGGCTGATTGAAATTATTGCCCCAGATATGATTTCAGCAATTTGCTCCGCGAGTTATGCTTCAGCCTGCGAATAGCTTTCTCTTTGATCTGGCGCACACGTTCGCGTGTAAGGTCGAACTTAACAGCAATTTCTTCAAGTGTTAATCCATGAGGGATTCCGATGCCATAGTAAAGGTTTATAACATCTTTTTCCTTTTCGCTAAGTGTGGAGAGTGAACGCTGTATTTCGAGGGACAGTGACTCGCGCATGAGACCGGCATCAGTAAAAGGCGTATCTTCATCAACAAAAACGTCGATAAACCGGGTATCTTCGTCATCAACCAATGGAGCGTCCATAGAAACATAACGGGTAGTTATTTTCAACGCTGCATGAATCTTATACCCAGGTATTTCGAGTGCTTCTGCTATTTCATCAGCTGACGGCAAACGTTCAAATTTCTGTTCGAGGCGTGAAGTTTCTTTTTTTATTTTATTCAGCGATCCTACCTGGTTGAGAGGTAAACGAACAATACGCGATTGCTCGGCCAAAGCCTGCAAAATAGATTGCCGTATCCACCATACCGCATAAGAAATAAATTTAAAACCGCGGGTTTCATCGAAACGCTGACCAGCTTTTATCAGGCCAACATTTCCTTCATTTATAAGATCGGGCAGGCTGAGTCCCTGGTTTTGATATTGTTTTGCTACTGACACAACGAAACGCAGATTGGCACGACACAACTTATCGAGTGCCTTTTGATCGCCGGCCCTTATTTTACGGGCAAGTTCGACTTCTTCTTCTGCAGTGATAAGTGCTTCCTTCCCAATATCCTGAAGGTACTTATCCAACGATGCGGTTTCGCGGTTGGTTATTGATTTGGTTATCTTGAGTTGTCTCATGACTTTTGTCTTTTATATACAGTTAAACTACATAGCTGAATTATGCAGTTTAATATTTCAGATATAAACCTTAGGCAGAATCAGAAAAATCATTGTTCAGACTCTTATTTAAGAACAAAGCAAAGCACGGTTTGTTTTTAAAAGAAATATTGCTCAAAAGTGCTTTTGCCTTATCAGAAGGCAGTTAATTTAATCCGAAACCATAATAGGCTCTCACCCTGTTAGGATAAATACCTTCGAGTAAAACTCCTCCATTTTTACTTGATAAAATTTTGCTCACATCGTCAACAGAATGAATTGGTTTTTTATCAATTTCGGTTATAATGTATCCTTCGCGTATGCCAGCGTTGCGCAATAAACCATCGCCAAGTTCAGTAACCTGAACTCCGTACTCTATTCCAAGCTTGCGAAGTACTTCACCTGATGCTACCTGCATTTTAGCTCCCAGCATGGGCGTTACATCTTTAGTTTCGTTCTTCACCAGACTGGTATTTCCATCCCTGTTGCGAAGGGTTACTTTGTATGTATTTTGTTCTCCGTTACGGCTAACAGCAACTACAACCTTTTCACCCGGACGATAACGGCTTATTTGTTCGAGAAGTTCAGAAGTACTGTTGACCGTAATTGCATTTACTGCAGTAATAATATCACCTCTTACGATGCCTGCATCTTTTGCCGCGCTGCCTTCGTTAACTTCCGAAACGAATACACCACGAAGTTCCTTTAGCCCTTTTTCTTCAGCAAATTTGCTATCTATCTCGCGAATACTTACGCCAAGAAATGCACGTTGAACTTCGCGAAAATCAATAAGGTCGGCAACTACTTTTTTCACAATATTTACAGGAACAGCAAATGAGTAACCTGCGTAAAAACCATTTCCACTTGCAATAGCGGCATTTATACCAACCAGTTCGCCACGGGTATTTACAAGGGCTCCACCGCTGTTTCCACGGTTAACGGCGGCATCAGTTTGAATAAATGATTCAATTGACGTTCCATCGGGTGTGCCTAAAATATTGATATTCCGCGCCTTGGCACTTACAATACCTGCCGTAACAGTGCTTGTAAGGTTGAAAGGATTACCAACAGCAAGCACCCACTCGCCAATTTGAAGTTCATCGGAGTTGCCATAACCCAGGAAAGGCAGATTAGTTTCTTTCACTTTAACCACGGCCAAGTCAGTAGAAGGATCAGTACCTACTATGATGCCTTCATAAGAACGTTTATCGTTTAGAACAATTTCGATCTTACTGGCGTCCTGAACCACATGATTATTAGTAACAATATAACCATCAGGCGAAATTATAACTCCTGAACCGGCTCCCTGAAGTGGCCCGGGTTTGCTGTATGGGTTTTCACCAAAGAATTCGTGAAAATTAAAAAAATTATCATACATGCTGTTTTTACGCGCATATTCCGTTTTTATATGAACCACAGCATGTATTGAATTGTTGGCCGGGAGTATAAAATCAGGATAAGCTGCTAACCCAGTCATGCTGGTGAGCTGAACTGGCGGTGCCTGTTGTGGCACTCCCATCGATTTTTCAGTGTTTTTTTGTAAAAGAGCATATCCGCCCAACGAAATCATTCCTCCTAACACTGCCATCAGAAAAAAACCTGCATACTTTTTCATTTCTCGTTCGTTTTAAGTTAAAGTTATTTCTATTCAAGTTTTAAACTCTTTTTTAATGATTTGCAGTAATAACGCAAGGATAATACCAATAGTTTTTAGCCTGTTGTTAATTAATGTTAACTAAATTTTACATTGATATGAGTCATTATACAAAGCTAATATCAGATAACTGTTTTTCAATTAAATAGATATAAAATTCTAATCTGTTGAAGCATATTTCCTTATGGGAAAAAGAACAAAAAAAATTGATTAAAAATGTCAGATTCGTGAAGCAAACTGACATATTGACAAGGAATATATTAAATTTGTTTCCGAAATGACTTTACAATTCAGCAAATACGAAGGAACCGGCAATGATTTTATCCTGATCGATGACCGGAAGTTGCAGTTCCCTGCTAATGCAGAACTGATAAGCAGACTATGCGACCGACATTTTGGCATTGGAGCCGATGGAGTTCTTCTGGTACAGCATAGCGAAGGATACGAATTCGGAATGAATTACTTTAATTCCGATGGCAGCCCGGCTACATTTTGCGGCAACGGAGGCAGATGCATCGCTGCTTTTGCTTTTCAGATCGGAATAATCGGTGTTACAGGCCGGTTTATGGCCGCTGACGGAGTACATCATGCTCGCATAATGGAAATTAACGGTCACGAAATGACTGTGGAACTCGAAATGCAGGATGCAGTAATTTATAACACGGATCATGGGTTATATTACCTCAATACAGGAACTTATCACGTAGTTAAATTTGTTGATAATCCGGATAATATCGACCTTATTGAGGCAGGACGCGAAATTCGATACGATTCACGCTACGAGCCACACGGAACAAATGTAAATTTTGCCAGTTCGTTAAAAAAAGAGCTTTATGTCCGTACTTACGAAAAAGGAGTTGAAAATGAAACTCTTTCATGCGGAACTGGTGTAACTGCCAGTGCTATAGCTGCTTCGCTTAAATATGGTGGCAGTGCTTTTTTTGTAAATACAGCTGGTGGGCGACTTCACGTAAGTTTTAACCGTACCGAAAATACATTTAAACAGGTAAAGCTAACAGGTCCTGCCAGGTTTGTATTTGAAGGAAAAATTGAAATCTGAAACCCATGATAGGCCCGAACCTGCTACTCCGAGCTCCCGAACCTTCCGATATCGACACTATTTTCCGCTGGGAAAACGATACGAGCATATGGCATCTTGGCAATACATTTGCGCCATACTCAAGGTTTGCCATTGAACAGTTTGTACTGAATACCGAAAATGATATTTTTGCCACAAAACAGTTGCGGATGATGATCGATTTTCATGCCGCAGGTGATGATATTAATACCATCGGGAGCATCGATCTTTTTGAATTTGATCCATTTCATAAGCGTGCCGGAATCGGAATCCTGATTGATGAAGCATCGCGACATAAAGGATATGCTACAGAGGCACTCAAACTGCTGATCGAATATTGTTTCAAAACGCTCGATCTTCACCAGGTATTCTGCAATATAGAAGTAAGCAACGAGGAAAGCATAAAACTGTTTACCAAAGCCGGATTTACAAATTGCGGACATAAAAAAGATTGGCTTTTCCGAAACGGACAATGGACTGATGTACTTATTTTTCAGTTGATTAACTTCAATAAACCATATTAACAGTAAGTTACTTAAAAAAAAACAAAAATCCCCCGATACTATGGGAAATTACTATTCGAGCCGTATAAAACGTGATAAAAGCCGGTCGCGCAGAAAACACATTATTTTCACCCTCATTGTAATTCTTCTGATTGGTGGCGGAATTGCCGGGTATCTCGGTTACCGGATGGTTTACAAACCGAATGTGTGGCTAAATAATCAACCGTCAGTTGCTATTAATATTAAATCAGGCTCAACCTGGGACGAAGTGAAGGAGATGTTGTACAAAAACGGAACCATTGTTCACCGGGCATCATTTGAGTGGCTGGCCGAACTTATGAAATATCCCGATAATATAAAACCAGGGCATTACCTCATTAAAGAAGGAATGAGCAACCGGGAGATTATAACTAAACTCCGTGCCAGACAGCAAGATCCTGTTAAGTTGATATTCAACAACATACGCATAAAGACGGAACTTGCCGGACATATTGCTGAACAGCTTGAAACCGATTCTGTATCATTGATGAAACTGCTCAATGATGATGAATACCTTAAAAATTTCGGTTTCACAACCGAAAATGTGATGAGCATGTTTATTCCGAATACTTATGAGGTGTACTGGGATATTTCGCCCGAAAAATTCATGGAACGCATGAATAAAGAGTATAAAACTTTTTGGAACGAAAAACGGAAAGCACGCTTAGCCGAAATCCGATTAACTGAATTACAAGCTATAACCCTTGCTTCCATTGTTGAAAAAGAAACTAACCAAAACGATGAAAAACAGGATGTTGCAGGAGTTTATATGAACCGCCTACGCGATGGCTGGCTGCTGCAGGCCGACCCGACTCTGGTTTATGCGCTGGGCGATTTCAGTATCAAACGGGTATTGAATGTTTACAAAACCATTGATTCGCCATATAATACATACATGTACCTCGGATTACCTCCGGGTCCCATTTGCCTTCCATCCATTTCATCCATTGATGCAGTGCTGAATTACAGGCAGCACAAGTACATGTATTTTTGTGCAAGAGAAGATTTTTCCGGTTACCACAACTTTGCTGTTACGCTGAATGAGCATCTTCTTAATGCATCCAGATACCAGCAGGCTTTGAATCAGCAGGGAATTTTGAAATAACCTGGTTTCAAATCAAAACTATTTTTATCTTTTTATTCCAGATGTTTTGCTGAACTACCGGTACATAACTTTATTGTGCGTATTGCTTATCATGGTAAGCAAAGGAAATAGTGCGCTCAGCCAAGTAACCATTGATTCAATAAATTCCGCAGATACATTAAACCGTAAACACCTGACTATCTTCGTAGTAACTGGCAGTTCATTGTATGCGGGCAGCACCATTGGGTTGTACAATCTGTGGTATAAAAATTACCCGCAATCATCTTTTCATTTGTTTAATGATAACAAGGAATGGCTGCAAATGGATAAATGCGCGCATGTAACCGCTTCGTATTATATCGGGCGCGTTGGTTATAGTGCTCTTCGCTGGTCAGGCGTGTCGGAGAAAAAAGCAATCTGGTATGGGGGAATGACAGGGTTTGCATTTCTGACAACTATCGAGATTATGGATGGATTTTCGAAAGAATGGGGATTTTCGCCATTGGATATTGTTGCCAATACCTTCGGAACGGGACTTTTCATCGGCCAGCAACTGGCATGGCACGAACAGAAATTCGTCATGAAATATTCATTTCATAGCTCGCCTTTTGCACAATTTAATCCTGACCTGTTGGGTAGTACGCTCTTACAGAATATGGTTAAAGATTATAACGGACAAACGTACTGGTTATCAGCAAATATCAGCAGCCTCGGATTGCAGCATACCCGTTTCCCGAAATGGCTGAATATTGCCGCCGGTTACGGAGCCGAAGGAATGATTGGCGCCAGCAATAATCCAACCGAAGTTAATATTCCGAACAGCGAAAGATACAGGCAATTTTATCTTACGCCGGATATTGACCTAAGCCAGATCCCTGTCAAATCAAAAACCCTTAAACTCTTTTTAAAAACCATTGGTTTTATTAAAATTCCGATGCCAGCATTGGAGTTTAACAAGAATGGGGTGAAGTTTCATCCGTTGTATTTCTGATCATAACCAATACTTTATGAATGCAAGAATAGTACTTTTTGAGTTTTTCGTCTTATTGTGCATTTTATCCTGTGATGAGTCGAAGGATCCAATGAAAAATTATGAAAGGGGCGTAAAAGCCTTGAATTCTAATAATTTCGAAAAAGCTATTACACTTTTCTCTCTATCCATCAATTAAAAGCCAACGCGGGCCAAAATGGAAACCGGGAGTTCAATCTGGCATAAAAGTCAGAGTAAAAGTTAATATACCGGTGTATTTTAAACTCCAAGGGCAGTTCAAATAAACATTCAAAAAAATCAAGAAAGAGATTTGAGTTATTCTACACATTAAACCTGATATTCAGCAAATCCCCATCGCAAACCACATAGTTTTTCCCTTCGATAGCCAGTTTCCCGGCTTCTTTGCAGGCTAGTTCAGTTTTGAGGGCAATAAAATCATTATATTTAATTACTTCGGCACGAATAAAGCCACGTTCAAGGTCGCTATGGATAACGCCGGCTGCCTGTGGGGCAGTCATCCCACGGTGAATAGTCCAAGCACGGTTTTCTTTAACTCCAATCGTGAAAAACGACATTAAATTTAAAAGCTTGTAAGCGGATTGCACTACTTTATTTACGCCCGGCTCGGTGAGGCCTGCATCGGCTAGAAATATATCGCGGTCTTCCTGGCTCTCGAGTTCTGCAATTTCAGCTTCCAGTTCAGCAGCCATAACCAGAACTTCAGCATTTTCGCCATCCACTGATTCGATAAGTGCATTGGAGTATGCATTGCCGGAAGCAGCTGACACATCATCCACATTACAAACATAAATTACAGGCTTGTCGGTAATCAGATACATATCAGCAATATATTTTCGATCTTCTTCCGAAACAGGCGCGGTACGTGCTGGTTTAAAATCTTCGAGATGAGATTTATACACATGCAGAACTTCCAATGTTTTTTTTGCATCCTTATCCCCTACTTTAAAAAGCTTGTCCATACGCTGAATTTTGCGTTCAACCATACTGAGGTCGCGGATACAAAGCTCAAGATCAACAATTTCCTTATCTCGGACAGGGTTAACTGAGCCCTCGATATGTGGAACGGTATCACTGTCGAAACAGCGTAAAACATGAATCAGCGCATCTGTTTGCTGAATCTCTGCCAGAAATTTAGCGGAAGTACTTTCGGCCTGCCCCGATCCTTTTGTAAGTCCAGGAATATCAACCAGATCGACCGTTGCATGCACAAGCTTTTGTGCTGGTAACAGTGAATTAAGTACATAAAGTCTGTTATCGGGAACGTTAATCTGCCCCATATGCGACTTCTGCATACCTGCCTGTTGGTGGATTTTAGTATTTGCAACACAATTGAACAGAGTGGTTTTGCCGGTATTGGCCAAACCTATAATTCCACATTTCAGCGCCATCTTCTTTTATAGTTTAGAGGTGCAAAGGTAGTGACAAGTTAATTGAAAAAAAAAGCAAACATCTCTCCGGGTGGAGTGCTGCCTGGTTATTCAATATTGTCCGCAGCTTTTTTCAACGAAGTAACCGAATCCGGTATGTTTCTTCAATATATTTAAAATACCAGTAAAGTTTTCGGTTAACCTCAATACCATAGTCAACCGAATGATTGTAAAAAACATGATTCTCAATAACACGGTGGTATTTTCCCCTGCTGAAATAGTAGTTCCAGTTAGAAATGCCAATATGATTTTTACTTCGGTAATATTCGTTGCTAAAGTCCTTTGATGGAGAGTAATTCATGAGATACCATGTATCAAATTCCATATCAATGATGGTGATATCATATTCAGTACTATCGATTACAATCACATTACTTTTTGCCAAAATGCCTGTTTTTTGCGAGGGTGAACACGACCATGCAAGCAAAATAATAAATATAGGGGAAATCAACTTTTTCATGGCTATTTAGTTTAAGTATTTGGTTAAAATCATTTAATTCAGATATCCTGAAAGGTAAAAAAGCGCAAAAACTATGCCATCACCCGGTTAGTTTTCTATTAAAAAGAAGACTGGAAGTACTTGAAAAAGCAAACCCGCTTCCGGTATTGATACTAATCGGAAACAGGTTGCAATTTTATAACAGAAAAGGATGTGCTGTAAAATAAAAAAGTAAAGTTTTACAGTTAATTCACAATAAATTTAGTCCTGGCTATTTCGCCGTTTGTTTCGATAACTACGGTGTAAAGTCCCTTTTTAAAGTGATTGACCGCAAGGCTGTATGATGGACTGTTTACAATGATTTTTTCAGCAAGCACTACTTGTCCGATTTCGTTTACCACCTGAATGCGTGCTTCGCTCTTATTCGAAAATGCCGAAAGATTCACATTCAGAATATCCGATACAGGATTTGGGTAAACATTGAGCTTTACATTTGATTTTGCAGTTTCGTTAACACCAAAAACTGAACTGCCCAACTGATTCCATTTTTCACGAATTACAGTTGAATCGAGTGCATAATTATACAGTTTAAGCAAAGCTACAGCACCTGAAGATGCTTCGTTTGGGACAGCAAGGTCATCGTGAAAGAAGTTTAAAACTCCATCCTCGTCAATTACTGCATCATCGTTGCTATCAGTAAAGTTTATTTTAACATCGGCATCGGTATAAATAAGTACATTTTTTGTGGCAGCATTGCGAGTGATCACATAGTAAGTATATTCACCAGCTTCCACCGGAGCTTCGCCACTGTATAAAATGTTATAAAAATTCAGTTGCCCGTAATAAACATAAGCGCCTCTGTCGGTTTTGCGGTTTTTCCAATCAACCACTCTTTTCCAGCTCGACAATTCATCGAAAACGAAGTATAACTCAATGGTGTAAGTTTCGCCCAGGAAATTTCCTGCTGCCACATTATTAAACTGCAAACCGTTGTTCCTTTCGAAACGATAAACGGTCTTGTTACTACCTGCTATTTCGTTCAGTGTATCGGTAACAAAATTA
This sequence comes from Bacteroidales bacterium, assembly GCA_038249705.1. Taxonomy (GTDB): domain Bacteria; phylum Bacteroidota; class Bacteroidia; order Bacteroidales; family UBA4417; genus UBA4417. Next base: position 10,735 of record JBBSDC010000122.1, read on the forward strand.
CCTTGTGCACCAAGCACTGTAAGGCCTGGGGCGGCAGTATTCACTTCATTGAGTGAATTGTTAAAATTATAATACAATGTGGACTGGGCTGAGATAGAAATCCCAATTGCAAGTGAAATCAAAAAAAGTAAAGTTTTCTTCATGATTTTCAGGTTTTGAGGTTCAAATTTATATGAATAAATAATGCTGTTTTACAAAGATAAAAAATGATTCCCTGAAGGCCAACATTTTTAACATTTTATTAATTTATTCGCCATTTTCAAATGCCTATCAGGTTGTTATTCAAACAATTTTCCTTGTTTGAGCTGGGCCTTAATTTCAGCCATTTCCTTTTTGAGAGTAACAAGTGTTGAGGATATCTCGTTGATTGGAAGGTTAGGTTCAGGCAGTTCCGAACTTATATAATGCACAAAGCGCCATACTTCACGCAAATCTTTAAGTTCAACGGAATAGGATTCGTAGAGCGGATTGAGTGAATGTAGCACCAGCCTGCTTTCTGTTTTCAGGCGGTTTTCGGCCACTTTAAACATGATACCGTCGTTCAGTGTAAGTATAATATATGCCTGATGGTCGCGTATCAGATCCCAGTTTTGCACAAACTCGCCGGTAACCCAGGATTTGTCAGGGATAGGCAACATGGAATCGCCCGAAATCTGAAATGTGCGGTACTTGCGGTCAGCAGAAAGAAAAGGCATTTGAAACGTTGGCAAAACCTTAATATACTCAGGATCAGCGAAACCAGTACGGTAACCGGCTGAAGCCTTCTGGTTAATCACTTCGATATTCTCCTTGTTTTTGCTGTCCACGGTTGTAGCAAGAACCCGAAGGTTTCCTCCGTTCACAAAAATATCGTATCCATGTTCCAGTTGGTATAGTTCGCTATCGCGAAGTGTGCTCAAATCTACTGAAAGCAGCGTATCCACTGATATTTTGAAGTATTTTGCCAAGGCCAGTAAAGCTTCAATGCCTGGTTCGGCAACGCCGTTTTCGTATCCGCTCAATGTGGATCGTTTCATATTGAGAGCGAAAGCGATATCGTCCTGCGTGCGGCTGCGGCGTTTGCGCAGCAGTTTGATGTTTTGTCCGAAGGTTGGTTCCATAGTATATTTATTTAAAAAAACTCACCCCCTGCCCCCTCTCTTTGAAAGAAAGAGAGGGGGTGAAGACGAGGAAATTAGTTATTTAGTGACACTGATTAACAAAGTAATGGTTGGTTAAAGTTAAATTCCGATCGGAGAGTCACCCTCTCTCTTCGTAAATAGGAAACTCACCCCCTGCCCCCCTCTCTTTGAAGGAAAGAGAGAGGGGGGGGAAGACGAGGAAATTAGTTATTTAGTGACACTGGTTAACAAAGCATTGGTTGATTAAAGTTAATTATTGTTAGGAGA
>JBBSDC010000123.1:0-12122 GCA_038249705.1 Bacteroidales bacterium
ATTCAAAATTGCTGATTATTGAAGTGCCGATGCGATAAACGATGCTTTAAAATTTGGCACTGCTGTAATTCATGTGCCTGTATTCAGGTTATCATCTTCAAGAAAATCGAATAACATTAATTGATTAGTTCCAACCTCATGTCGCTGATGTTCAACCAGATGTACATTCTTCAGCAGATATTCGCTTAACGCTTTGCGAAAAACTTTATTCTCAGTGATTCGGTGAGCCATGCAGAACTGTTTCAGCATTTTATTCTGCGTTTCAGTAACTTTAAAACTCTTTTTATAGAATTTACTCTTACGAGGCTTTTTTTTCCCGCGTTTCGGCATGGCACACTATTTATATACTAACGCCTGCTAAAGTAATGCAATATAGTGCATTGTAGTAGCATAAACAGAAATAGTAATTCACAATTTATGAACAGTGGAATTGATTGGGGTTTGTTGTTTGGAATTTCGGGTTTGGGTTTTGGGTTTGGGATTTTATTACAATTCTAACATGGCCTATTCGTAAGCTTTGCGACCTTTACTACTGTATTGCGTCATTGCGGTAAAAACTAAAAAAGAAGGATTTAACTACAAGAACGCAAAGTCATAGATAAAGAATGCAAAGGGCATGTTTTTTAATTTTACAGGCTAAATCAACTCTTTTATATCTCTAATTATCCTGGAGGCCAGTTCTTCTGCTTTTGTTGCGGAAACACTTTCGGCATAAATCCTGATAATCGGCTCCGTATTTGATTTGCGAAGATGAACCCACTCGTTACCAAATTCAATTTTAACCCCATCGATAGTGCTGTTAGGCTGCTCTTTATATTTTTGCTGAATCTTTTTAAGAATGAGATCCGTATCCATTTCGTCCGAAAGTGTTATTTTATTCTTCGAAATAGTATAATCGGGATAGGTTGCACGCAATTGCGAACATGAAAGTCTGGTTTTGGCAAGATGCGTTAAAAACAGTGCAATGCCAACGAGGGCATCGCGTCCGTAATGGATTTCAGGATAAATAACTCCGCCATTTCCTTCGCCACCAATAACGGCATTAGTCTCTTTCATCATTTTTACCACATTCACCTCCCCTACTGCAGAAGCTGAATATTTATAGCCTTTGCTTTCGGTTACATCGCGTAAAGCACGGGTTGACGACATATTAGATACTGTATTGCCGGGAGTATGATTCAGCACATAATCAGCCACTGCAACAAGTGTATATTCCTCGCCAAACATTATCCCATTTTCACTTACAATTGCAAGCCGGTCAACATCAGGATCAACAACAAAACCAACATGAGCTTTATGATCGACAACTGTTTTGCTTAATTCATGCAAATGCTCCGGCAAAGGTTCAGGGTTATGCGGAAACAGACCGTTTGGGTCACAATACAAATCAATAACTTTATCAACGCCCAAAGCCCGGAGAAGACGAGGGATTACAATACCACCGGTTGAATTTACAGCATCAACAGCCACTTTGAATTTTGCCTTTTTAATTGCATCAATATCAACCAATGGCAGAGCGAGAACCATTTTTATATGTTTGTCAATAAAAGTATTATCAGCTTTATATGAGCCCAATTTATCAACTTTACTATATTCAACATCAACAGAATCAGCATTTTCGAGCACTGTTGCACCGGCATCGCCATCAAGAAATTCGCCTTCTGAATTAAGTAATTTGAGCGCATTCCATTCGCCTGGATTATGACTTGCCGTGAGTATAATTCCGCCCTGAGCCTTGTAAGCGGTAACGGCAACCTCTACAGTGGGGGTGGTTGAAAGTTCAAGATCAATAACATTGATCCCCATGCCCATAAGTGTACCACAAACCAGGTTGCTGACCATTGGACCTGAAACACGGGCATCGCGACCAATTACAACTGTTACCTCTTTATCCTGATTATCATTTATAATATAGGTTGCATAACCGGTTACAAATTTTACAATATCCGAAGGAGTGAGATTATCGCCAGGTTTTCCGCCGATGGTACCTCTTATTCCTGAAATGCTTTTAATTAATGTCATAGCTTGATTTTTTTTGCAAAGATACAATTCAGAAGGGATTGAGACCATGTTAGAACTGTAAAATAACAGTATTATGAAGAACAGAATATAATTATAGATTAAATGATTCCGTGCATTGCTTCACTGAATGTTAATCCCGAAACCTACCTGACCCTCAAACCTGATACTAAAAATTATTATCTTTGCAGACTCAAAACTACTAACGGAGATGGATAATTACGAAGAAGACAAAGAATACCTGCGCGAACTGCTCGAACGTTTCGAGAACGGTGTCGGAGAAGGCGGATATTCCTTTTTCGATAGCAGTGAGTTAGAGGATATTATCTATTATTATTTCAACGAATCGGATTTGCATAAAGCCCGCAAAGCAATTGATTATGCAATCGGACAATTTCCTGCCGAGGTAAGTTTCAAGGTTTTCAAAGCACAGTATTTCCTTAACAACGGCGAACCTGAAAAAGCGCTTGCCCGTTTAAACAGCCTTGATGCCATCGATCCTCAGAATCCTGACGTGTTGCTTACCCGCGCCACGGTTTACAGCAGTATGCATAAACATGCCGAAGCCATTAAGGAATACCAGAAAGCACTTTCAAAAGTTGATGAAGACCTCGACGAAATACATACCAGCATTGCATTCGAGTACCAGAATCAGGGAGAATATACCAAAGCTGCAGAGCACCTGAAAAAAGCCATTAAAATCAATAAAGATAACGAGAGCCTGCTTTACGAAATAGGCTATTGCTATGAAATGGGTGAGATGAGCGAAGAGGCGGTCAGTTTTTTCAACCGCGAAATCAACGTAAGACCATACTCATACGTTGCGTGGTATAATCTTGGAATGGCATACAGCGCACTCGAATTATATGAAAAATCCATTGATGCGTTTGATTATGCAATTGCAATTGATCCTTCGTTTACACCTGCCTATTTCAGTAAATCACAGTGCTACGAGCAGATGGAAATGTATCAGGAAGCCATTAATGTGTACAAGCATACATTTGAGCTCGAAAAGCCTGATTCCATGACGTATTACTATATTGGCGACTGCTATGCCAGTCTCGAAAAATATGAAACAGCCATTGAATTTTACAGGAAATCGATCAGTTTCGAGCGTCACTTCTCTGATGCCTGGTTAGGAATAGGGTTATGTTTTGTTGAACTAGGACACCATAGTGAAGCATTATCGCATATCGAACAAGCTATAAAACTTGAATCGGATAATGCCGAATATTATATTGTGCTGGCCGAAACACAACTTGCACTTTTATTGAATGATGAAGCTTTACACTCTTACGAAAAAGCCAGCGAACTTGAGCCTTATCATGCCGAAATATGGCTCGATTACTCCGATTATTATGCCAACGTGAAAAATGACTACGTAAAAGCACTCGAAATACTTGAAAACGGAATATACTACCAGGGCGAAAACAGTGCTTTAACTTACCGCAGAGTTGCTTATCTATACGAAGCAGGCAGACACAAGGAAGCCATTCTCGAACTTTTTATTGCGCTCACCCAGGATTTCGAAGCACACATACAATTGCTTGAATATTCGGAGAAAGCTAAAAATTCAATTGAAATACTTGCCGTTATCGAATCGTATAAAAATCAGGATATTTAATAAATTACCAAGCAGAGTATTAACTTCTTCCCGGTAACGGGACCTAAATCTTAAATTAAAATGGGAATTACCCAATGGATTGCAAACACAGCTGTTGCCTTTATTGCTGCTACATCATACCCAGGTATATTTTTACTTATGGTGCTCGAAAGCATGGTTTTCCCCATCCCCAGCGAAGCAGTAATGCCTTTTGCCGGATTTCTGATTGTTGATGGTCAATTCACTTTTACCGGTGTAATTATTGCCAGTACACTTGGTAGCATTGTTGGCTCACTGGCTTCGTACGCAATGGGATATTATGGCGGTAAACCTTTTATTGCGAGATTTGGGAAATATCTGCTTCTCGATGTACATGACCTGGAAATCACACAACGCTTTTTTGCCAAACGCGGTGAACTTACTATTTTCATATCCAGATTCATCCCCGTTATACGCCATTTAATAAGTATTCCAGCAGGTTTGGGAAAAATGAATCTATGGAAATTCTCAATATACACAATACTCGGAGCAGGTTTATGGAACTCCTTTTTAACGTATGTAGGATTTAAGTTAAAAGAAAACTGGACAGAAGTTATGACTTACAGCCACACTATCGACATTGTGGTTGTTGCTGTTCTCGGACTTGCATCTCTCTATTATGGTTATAAAATTTATCTGAATTTAACCAAGAAACCCGCCGGTAATTAATTATGAGATTATTCGGACTTATCGGTTACCCGCTTTCTCATTCGTTTTCAGCTGACTATTTTAAACAGAAGTTTATTAATAGCCATATTTACGATGCGGAATACCGGCTTTTACCATTAAACTCTATCTCCGAACTACCCGAACTCATTAAGCGACACCCTGATTTACAAGGCTTTAATATCACCATCCCTTATAAAGTTAAAGCATTGCCTTGTATAAATAATGTTTCGAAAGTTGCTACAGAAGTTGGCGCAGTTAATTGTGTAAAAATTGAACGAACCGATTCCAACTTGAAACTTTTTGGCTACAATACTGATGTGCACGGCTTTCGCGAATCGTTACTGCCACTTTTAAAACCTTACCATTACAATGCTCTCATTCTTGGAACAGGTGGTGCTGCAAAAGCAGTTAGCTATTCGTTGCTTGAATTAGGAATAAGCTATACCATGGTTTCCCGAAACAGAGAGGACAAAACCAGTCTTCATTATTCGCAGCTTAATGAACAAATAATCATGGATAACTTACTCATTATTAACACCTCTCCGGTTGGGATGTATCCTGAAACTGAAATGGCTCCTGATATTCCGTATCAATTCCTTGATGAAAAACATTTGTTATTCGATTTGATTTACAACCCTGCTGAAACCCTGTTTCTGAAAAAGGGACGCAAGTCGGGCGCTGCCACTATAAATGGATTGCAAATGCTTGAATTACAGGCTGAAAAATCGTGGGAAATATGGAATGCGTAATTATCAAACTTTTTAAAAAGTATTGGTATTAAAGCCTGCAACAGATTTTAGAGCCGGATTGCAACAGATATTCTCAATTATTGAGACTAATAAATCTTATACTATACCAGGTTTGATATGAGTAATAAATAGAGTTGGTTTTTCCAAAAATGAAACTCAACAAAGCGATAATTGCATTACTCAGCAAATTCTCAAAATCCCAATTCCTGAGCTCAAAACCCCAGCCAAACTGCCCGTCCTGATGTAGTTTGCTATGTTGCCAACAGAATGTATTGCATGTTGTTACAGATTTCTCATATCATACTACCACAATGCCTGAAAATGCACTATATTTGTATATTAATGATTTGAAAAGATAATTCTCATTCTCTAAAAGATTGTGCGATGAAAAGACTATTTTTATTCCTGAGTGTTTTAGCTTTTCAAGATTGCTTTTCAGCGACAGGGAATGCCAGTGATGGAGAACTTGCTGTATTTGCAGCTATTTTAGTTTTAATGCTTCCGATTGTAATTGCTTATTCCATTCCTTTTATTAAGCATAGTATCTACAGTTTTATTAAAAGAAAAAAACAGTCGGAGCATTTAATTGAGCATGATAGTGAATAAATGAACTATCCTGCTAACTCAGGTTTTTAATAACGCTTTCTATCAAATGTATTGATGTATTTTGTTCTGATCACTAATCAGCCAAAGAATCATTTATAAATTTTCATTTACGAAAATCCTAATCCCCAACCCCCTAAACCCTAAACCCTAAACCCTAAACCCTAAACCCTAAACCCTAATAAACATGTCAGTCCTCATGCAATTTGCAATGTTCCCCACCGACAAAGGTGTTAGTGCAAGTCCTTATGTAAGCCGCGTAATTGCTATGATTCGCGAAAGCGGACTACCCTACCAACTCAGTGCAATGGGTACAATTGTTGAAACTGAAACGCTTGACGAAGCTCAGTCGATAGTAAAAAAAGCGTATGATTTACTCAGCAATGACTGTACACGTGTATATTGCACTGTGACGTTCGATATCCGCGATGGTAAAACCGGACGTATGACGAAAAAAATTGCTGCTATTGAAGAAAAAATCGGACCTGTAAACCATTAATCCTTCCTGATTACCTCAATAGTGAAATCGGCTGCCCAGGCTGCCAAAGCTCCTACCGCTGCCAGCACAGGAGCTACAAGTACGCCAATTACACCAAGTGTTACAGGGATTTCAAGATATATTTTTCCTGAATCGTCCTTAATAATAATACGGTTCACGTTGCCTTCGCTGATCAGTTCGCGGATTTTGCGCATCAGGTCTTCGCCTTTGACTTTAAATTCAGTTGAGTTCATTTTTCAATGTGTTTATGTATGTCAGACGTTTTTTTATGCACACGGTTACATGATGTAAAAGAAATAGCAGGCAAGTTGGGGAGTTGATAATTAGGACAAATGGTAATTAAGCAAGCTTCAGATTCCAAAAACACTCTTTTGGGGAATAAGAATTCAATTTCCTGATAAAGGTCAGAATTCGTACTTTTGCAGTTATGATAAAAAACGTAATACAGTTCATATTTTTGCTTGCATTGCTAAGCCTTGTATCCTGCATTGACAAGAAAGCTGAAATCAGCAAGCCGCAACTCACGGTTAGTATTGTGCCCCAAAAATACCTGGCTACGTTTATTGCAGGCAGCAAGTTTAATGTTCAAGCTATGTTGCCGCCAGGTTCGAACCACGAAACTTATGAACCAGCGCCACGGGATATGGAGAAAATTGCAGCATCTGAATTTTATTTTATGCTGGGGGCGCTTGATTTTGAACTTACATGGATGGAAAGGTTTGCTGCTTCAAATCCATCAATGCAGATAATAAATACCAGCGAAGGAATAGAAATGCTCGGTGGCCATATTCACAAAGACGGTGAAGAACATGACCACAGTAAACATGGCATTGACCCGCATACATGGCTTTCGCCAGCCTGCATGAAAATTCAGGCTGCCAATATCTGCAAAGCACTTTCGGAATACGACACATTAAATGCTGATTACTATAACGCAAATCTGGATAAGTTCAAACTACTTGCGGATTCGGCAGATAAGCGTATACTTGAAATACTGGCCGGCTCAAACGGGAAATCCATACTTATTTTCCATCCTGCACTGGGCTATTTTGCACGCGACTATAACCTAATACAAATCAGTATTGAAAATGAAGGGAAAGAACCATCGCCTGCTCATATAAGCGAACTGATAAAAACTGCAAGAGAAAAAGGCATAAAATCAGTGTTTATTTCGAAAGAATTTGATACCAGAAATGCCGAAGCCATTGCCCGAGAGATTAACGCCAAAATCGTAGTTTTTGATCCTATGGCCGAAAACTGGGCTGAAAACATGATACACCTGGCAAAACTGATTGCTGAAAACTGATACACCTCCCCATGAATGAACTCATTCAACTTGAACATGTTACAGCTGGATATGACAACGGGATTGTGTTGCGCGATGTTTCGCTCACTATTTCAGACCAGGATTTTATTGGCGTAATTGGTCCGAATGGCGGAGGAAAAACAACCCTAATCAAATTAATCCTTGGATTGATAAAACCCATTTCGGGAACTATACGCCGTTTCGATAACCAGGAAGGCAGTTTTATGGGATACCTGCCACAACAATCGCATATCGACAAAAAATTCCCGATTACGGTACAGGATATAGTTCTCTCTGGGCTGATGTCGGCAGGCAAAGGTTTTAGCAAGTATTCCGCAAAAGACAAAACCCAGGCACTTGAACTGCTCGGCCAGATGGGAATAAGCCATTTAGCAAAACGTACTGCCGGAGAACTTTCCGGAGGACAACTACAACGAGTGTTTATTTGCCGCGCTCTTATTTCTACACCAAAACTCTTGATTCTGGATGAGCCCAATACTTTTGTCGACAACCGTTTTGAACACGAAATGTATGAACTACTGCAACAATTCAATAAGAAAATGGCCATCATGATCATTTCGCACGATGTTGGTACTATTTCATATTTTGTGAAAACAATTGCTTGTGTAAATACATATCTGCATTACCATCCATCGAATATTATTACCGAAGAGCAGCTTGCCGGTTATAACTGCCCGCTACAGATAATAACGCATGGCGATGTTCCGCATACGGTACTTCAAAAACACGATCATGTGCTTGAACCTGCCGATCACATTCATTCACAAAATCACAAGCACGATTAACAATGGCAGGAATACTCACTTACGATTTTGTAATTCATGCCCTCGAAGCTGCCTTGCTTGCCAGTATTACATGTGGTTTTATAGGTGCGTATATTGTTGCCCGGCGAATGGTTTTTATCAGCGGAGGTATTACTCATGCTTCATTCGGAGGGATAGGGCTTGGTTATTTTCTGGGTATTAACCCCATTTTTGGGGCTGCAATATTCAGTATCTTTTCAGCATTCGGAATCCGGATAGTATCGATACAGACTGATATCAGAGAAGATTCAGCAATAGGGATATTGTGGTCGTTTGGCATGGCAGTAGGTATTATATTTATTTATCTCACACCCGGATATGCGCCAAACCTGATGTCGTATCTTTTTGGAAGTATTTTAACAGTAACAACCACCGACTTAACCATGATGGCAATACTTGCCGTAATTACTGTCGTGGTTTTTATGCTTTTTTACCGCACTATTCTTTTTATTTCATTTGATGAAGAATATGCCCGTTCGCACAATGCACCGGTTGAAACTTTTAACTACCTGATGCTTATACTTGTGGCCTTAGTTATCGTGATTAACATACGAGTAGCCGGAATTATACTGGTTATTTCGTATTTAACAATTCCTCAAAGTACTGCAAACATGTTTGTTAATGATCTTAAAAAAATAATTATTCTATCAATTATCATCAGTTTTACAGGCAGTGTTGCCGGTTTGCTCATTTCATATTTCTGGAATATTCCGTCAGGAGCAACCATTATTTTTGTTTTTGTTTTGATATTTATGATTGCACGTTCCTTAAAATACCTGATTACCCGGAAACAACGAAGTTTATCAGCTACAGATAGTTAGTTGAGGTTCAGGTAGTATGATATTCTTTTCACAACAGACATGAACTGCATTTGTATCTAAAATCGGAGGACTAACTTATTACGAATATTCATAACTTTGTATAATTACAATTTATATCAGGTAAAAATAAAAAAATTACGACTTTGCACCAGATAATTGTTGTTTCCGATGGCACCGGCCGTACTGCTCAGCAAGCATTGAATGCTGCTCTTACCCAGTTTCCTGGAAAGGATGTTGAAATAATTGTTCATGCGGATGTTAGTTCACCCAAGAGGTTAAAAAATATCGTTGCCGAAGCCGGTATATCTGGAGTTTTTATTGTACATACGCTCGTAACTGATTCGTTAAGAGAGCTTATTATTCGCGAAAGCCGCATTCATAACGTGGAAACAATCGATTTGATGGGACCTCTGCTTACACGCCTTTCGAGCCAGTTTATCTATGAGCCTACACAGCAGCCAGGACTGTTCAATAAGCTTAACAAGGACTATTTTCAACGTATTGATGCCATGCAATTTGCTTTTAATCACGATGATGGCCAGCGAACTGAAAGCATCAAAGGAGCCGAAATAATATTACTGGGTGTTTCGCGAACTTTTAAAACACCACTTAGCATTTACCTGGCCTACAAAGGTTGGTTTGCAGCCAATGTTCCGATAATTATGGGTATCCAACCACCTGAAATACTTCACCAGATTGACCCATCGAAAGTATTTTGCCTTACTACTAATGCTTCGCGCTTGTCGGAACTACGTAAAACAAGGAATATACGTCTAGGTGGCAACATTGGTAATTATTCGGAACCCGAATATGTGACCCGCGAAATAAATTTTGCCTTGCGCTATTACCAGCTGCATCCTGAGTGGACGCTTATAAATGTAACCTCCAAATCGGTTGAAGAAATAGCATCGGAAATTCTGGCAATTTTGGCTGGGCGAAGTAAGTCGGACGACAATCCAAAAGGTAAAAAAACATAATTTCAAAAGGGTTTATTGAGAATACAAAACGAATTTGCTATCACTCAACTTTTATCATTTTATAATCCTGAAGCTTAATAATATCAATACTATTGTTTTCCACACCATTTCCGATACCAGCTGCACCGAAATCGAAATCATACTGCAATCCTTTTCCCTTGTAACCATTCAGGCATTTGATGTAATCGTCGCCATACCACATCAGCGAAGTAAGAAAATACCAGCCAATATCGTAGCCCAGATATGCATGCCTGCCGGATAAAGGAACTGCACCGTATTTATTGCGGAAGCGTGTAATAAATTGCTTTACCGCCTCGCTTTCGTACTCGATATAATTAGTTGTAAGCTGATGGAAATTCAGGTTTACGAGGAATTCGGTTTCAATTTCCAGTTCGTCCCAGGCATCCATTCCTATTAAAATAATATCATGCGAATTGGATTGCGGATTTAACAGGGAAACAAAATTAGGAACAGCTGTTTTATTGTTCGAAAACATGATTACAATATTTTTCGCTCCCGTTTTTAGCTTTTTTGTAACGCCTGCAATCATTTCAGTAGAAAAAACCGATTCCTGAAATGTACCTTTAAACTGTTGTCTTGCAATACCTTCCTTTATTTTGGCACTAAAACCAGTAGCTAAATACTTCAGTTCTTTCTTATCATTTTGTACTGAAATAATATTGGCAGCGGGATAGTATTTTAAAATAAAAGAAACTAATTCCGAAGTAATTCCTTCATCCGAAACCTGAGTTTTCAGCACATAGGGATTTCCTTTAACAATGGTTTCGCGTCGGGAAAGCGGATTAACAATTCCGATTTTGTTTTTTTCAGCAAAACGGGCTGCCACAGCAAATGAAGAAGCATACATCGGGCCAACGAAAAGATCCATTTTATCCATGCCCGGCTTGCGCAATGTTTGACGGATTAAAAGTGTATCATCCAGTTTATCAGCATCCAATACCTGAATTTTTGCATTCAATCCATATTTTTCCAGCGAATCGGCCGCCAACATAAACCCGGCATAAAATTGGAAATAGTTAAAGTTTTCGTATGTAGAAGGGTCATTCTCCACGGGAGCTTCCAGAACGGTGGCAGCATCTTCGAGTCCGAGAGGAAGCAGAAGTGCTATTTTATAGGTTTTCTTCTTATTATCAGCATTATAGCAGGTGCTATCAAAAGCTGTAATTACTTTACGAACAGTATCAGTTTTAGTTCCAGGAGTGATAACATTTTTTTCAACCGTTTTGCGTAATCTTATAACCATACCGGCTTTAAGTCCTCCGCTGAGTTGAGGGTTTAGATCAATTAATTCGTCAACAGTAGTATGGTATGTTTTTGAAATACTGTAAAGAGTCTCCCCGGTTTTAGCAATAATTTCGTCAGGGTCTCTTACTGGTTCAGTTTTTATAATTGTAGAATTTACCGGGTTAACAGGTTTTACGAAAGCTTTGTTTTTCGGAATCTTAATCTCCATTCCGTCTTTTAATACATCCATTCCTGGGTTCGAATTCAGGATATCATCAACAGTTACATCATATTGCTTCGAAATTCCATACAATGTTTCCTGTTTTTTTACTGTGTACAAAATAAAATCAGGATCTTCGGAAGTTTTTGCCTGGGCAGATTTAATTTCCTGTGGTTTTACTTCAGGCTCAGGCGATTCGGTAATCTGTTTAAACGGAATACGAATGACTATATCAGCTTTCAACCCTTTATCAATCAGAGGATTTTCAGCTGTTATCTCTTCAATAGTAACTTTGTATGCTTTTGCTATGCCGGTAAGGGTTTCGCCGGCATTTACGAAATGGATATAAAAAGGTTTGCCTTTGTAATTTTCGACAACTGTCGAACGCTTAACAGTAACTTCCTGCGCCTGAGTATTTTCAGCAATAACGAGCGATACAAAAACAATCAACAGGATGTACAGTATTTTACGCATTGGAATGATTTTGAAGTTATAACAGTATGCACTTACAGGATGTAAATATACTAAAAATGAGGGCATAAAATCCG
>JBBSDC010000124.1:0-11734 GCA_038249705.1 Bacteroidales bacterium
CAGTTTCACTGGTGGTTAATAAAATTAAATCCCTTCAGGATTTCAAAATCTAATTCAGCATAAGGCGCAAAGGATTTTACAAAGTAGTAAAAAAAAGCTTGCACCTGATTCAATAAATAAATAGCTATCTGGTTGTATGTCGGTCATTTATGTGTTTTTCAGCAGACCCTATTTAGAAGCTTTTATGTTATAAATAAAGGTGCAGAGCACCGTACTATTTGTAGAAATAGTGAAAAGCATATCAAAAGGTGCAGAGCATCGAAACATTGATAGCATGGATTTTGTAAAGAATTATACAATTTATTTGCATTTCAAAAACAATTGAGTCGTATAACCAGCTCATTAATTGTATTATATGTGTTTTTCAGCAGTCCCTAAATAGGTTTTGCGAAAGGACAGGAAACAGTAGAACCAATAATATCTTTGGCAGTTTTTTGAGCGTCATTTTAATAGCTTATTTCTGTCGGGGCAGGATATTCATCTTTTGAAGTGTGACGTCTATTGCTATCATCCATTTCCTTAGGCAGCCTTTAATTTTTGATAGTTGCATTCCTTTAATTGTTGAATTTAAACTATCGAGGTATTCCATATCTTTTGGAGCGATTTCAAAATCAATATCAAAATTTTGTTTAATATGTTCCGGATTTATGGATTTTGGGAGTGGAACAACTCCTTTTTGTAATACATATCTGATGCAGATTTTAGGCAGTGTAGTTTTATACTTTTCCGCTATGGCTAAAACATGCTTGTTATTTAAAACCGCACCAGTTGCCAGTGGGGAATATCCTTCGACAAGAATGTCGTTTTGCTGGCAGAAATAAGTAAGTTCCTTTTGTGTATTCCCAACGAAATAGCTGATTTGATTCACCATTGGTTTAACTGAACAGTTTTTCAGGATAGCTTTAAGATCAGAAATACCGAAATTTGAAACACCGATTGCACGACAGCTACCACTTTTATACACTTCTTCCATTGCTTTCCATACATCCGAATTTTGTTCTGAATAATCATATCCTTTTCTTTTCCAGGGCCAGGGAGCATGAATCAGATACAGATCAATATATGTAAGGCCAAGTGCTTCAATTGTTTTATTAAAACTCTCTGCTGCATCCTTATAGTTTTTAATATCGGCTGGCAGTTTTGATGTCACAAAAATTTCACTCCTGTTTATACCACTATCAAGTATTGCTCTGCCAACACTTTGTTCATTTCCGTAAGTATGAGCTGTATCAATGAGTCTGTAGCCGTTTTGCAAAGCAAAAGTTACAGCATTGCAGGCAATTTCCCCGTTCGGTATCTGCCATGTGCCAAATCCGATTGAAGGTATTTTAACACCGTTACTCAGCATGAAATCCGGGGTTATTTTCATTGAATGGTTGTTAACTGGTTGTATGAAATGTCCGACCTTATTCCAGGACATTTAACTCCAGCCAAAGAATTTAAAAAGATAATATACCAATGCTGCGATTCCCATGGAGACAGGAATTGTGAGAATCCATGCATACAGGAGATTAATTGTTACTCCCCAACGAACGGCTGTTATTCTTTTGGTTAAACCGGTTCCCATAATTGCGCCGGTTATGGTATGCGTTGTGCTTACCGGAATACCGAAAGCATCGGTTCCGAAAAGCAGTATGGCTCCTGCTGTTTCTGCTGCTACACCTTCGAAAGGTGTAAGCTTGGTTATTTTGGTTCCCATAGTTTTCACTATTCGCCAGCCACCTGACAGTGTTCCGGCGCCAATTGCCGCATAGCAACCAAATACAACCCAGTGCGGAATTGCATGTATTTTACCATCAACCAGCGTAATATGTGCCCACTGTGGAATTGCAGAAGGATCAACCCCATTAAAATATACCATCAAAGTTGCTGCAATGATTCCCATTACTTTCTGAGCGTCATTTCCGCCATGTCCAAGGCTGAAAAGAGCTGAAGAAAGCAACTGTAACTGTTTAAAATATTTGTCCAGAATATGAGGATTCCCTTTTTTCAATAAATTCAACATCAGGACAGATATGAAATACGAGATTATCATACCCAGAATGGGGGCAAGGAAAATAAATGCAGCAATCTTAATTATTAATCCGGAATGTACTACGTTCCATCCCGCATGTGCAATAGCAGCTCCGGCAAAACCTCCCACAAGTGTATGCGACGAGCTGGAAGGTATTCCTAAATACCATGTTAGTAAATTCCAGATTATTGCAGCAATAATTCCGGCAAGTATTACTTGGAGTGTAATGGCAGTTGTATCAACAACTTTTGCTATAGTATCGGCAATTTTAAGTTCAAAAATGGCATATGCCAGAAAATTAAAGAATGCAGCCCACAATACCGCTTGAAACGGCGTTAAAACTTTGGTTGAAACAATTGTTGCAATTGAATTGGCTGCATCATGAAATCCATTGATAAAATCGAATAAAAATGCCAGTGTGATTATAACAATCAAAAGGGTAAAGTTCATCAGGGGAATATTAATCGGTTTGTATTTTCAGATTGTTTTCAAGATTCAACAGAGAAACAGAATTCTCAATTAACCCATTTTAACAGTTAATGTAGAAAATACATTAGCAACATCATCGCATTTATCAATTGCTTTCTCCAGTGCTGTAAGGATATCACGTTTTTTAATCAGGTCAATTGCATTAATCTCATGTTCAAAAAGATTTGCAAGGTACGACTGGTAAATATCATCAACTTCACTTTCCAATTCGCTTATTTTAGTGCATGACGATGAATAATCCTTGAAATCGTTAACATTTTTAACGTTGCGTAAAACAAATTGAATTTCCTTGGTGGCGGTATGAATAATGTCGGCAATTAATACAAATTCTTTCGGGAATGTTGATAATTTATAAAAATGAATTCTTTTTGAAGCGGCATTTATATAATCGACTACACCATCCATTTTGCTCACCAATACATGAATGTCTTCCCTGTCGAATGGCGTAATAAATGTTCCGTTAAGTTCATCCATAAGTTTTCGCGTAAGGTCGTCGCCAACATGCTCTGCATCTTTGATCGCTTTCATGTAATCTTGTCTCTTTTCCAGGTCCGATTCGCGTATCAGCTTGATTAAGAGTTCCGAAGCCAGTACCAGGTTGTCAGCAGCCTCGTTAAAGAGTGGGAAAAACTTGCGGTCCTTAGGAACCAGAAAACCAAAGATTTTGTCGAGTTTCATTTTAAAGGAGAGATTTGTTTTATGAAGTGTTGAAGCCGCGAAATTAATTAATAATAACTGTTATCAATGATTATTTTAATCAGTTTTATTTTAGCTTTCAGTAAATGTGACATCTGCCCTTTAATTGATTACGTATCCTCTGTTTCGTATAACCACAGCTGCTAGCTATTCGCATTTACAACTCCATCGAAATATTTACTTATCAGAAATGAAAGATCCTTCTTCCTGATCGGCTTCGAAATATGATCATTGCATCCTGCTTTCAAAGCTTTTTCCTTGTCACCAAGCAATCCATAAGCTGTTTGTGCAATAATAATCACATCTTTATTGAACAACCTTATTTTCCGCGTTGCCTCAAATCCGTCCATTACGGGCATTGAAATATCCATTAGTACCAAATCGATATCAGGATAATTCTGCAATTCTTCTACTGCCTCAGCGCCATTTCCGGTAACGTATAATTCTTTGCAAAATGGCTGAATGGTATTGGTGATGAGCATGGCTGAAAATTCATCATCCTCTGCAATTAAAATTTTCAGTTTTTGTAAGGGTTTCTTTCCAACAGGAACTGAATTATTTATGTGTGGACTTATTTTTTCGTCGCTGCTAACCAGATAAGGCGTTGTAAAATAAAAAGTTGATCCAATCCCGATTTCACTTTCGACCCATATTTTTCCTCCCAGCATTTCCACATATGCTTTGGTAATTGATAATCCCAGTCCAGCTCCTTCGTGTTTTCGCGCCAGAGATTCGTTGCCTTGCCTGAACCGCTCAAAAATAAATTTCTGCTGTTCCGGTGGAATTCCAACACCTGTATCCTGAACAAAAAACTCCAGGTGATTCTTCTTTAATTCATACCCAAATTTGATGGATCCCTGAGACGTAAATTTAATAGCATTTTTTACCAGGTTGGTAAGTATAGCGTACACTTTCTCCTTATCAGTTAAAATACTGGCCTGCGCTGTTGATAATGGCGTTGATGTGTAAATCTTTAATCCTTTCTGATCTGATTCGGCACTGAAGAAGGAATGGATAAATGTGATCTGTTCGTTTATGTCTGTTGCTGAGGCCGATACTTCCATTAGTCCGGATTCGATTTTGGAAATATCGATGATGTTGTTAATGATGTTGAGCATACGCTCACCGCTCTTGCGGATAAGGTAAATGAACTCCTGTTGTTTAACACCCGAAAGATTTGGTGTTTTAAGCAACTCTGTAAACCCTAATATACCATTCATTGGTGTCCGGATTTCGTGACTCATATTGGCCAGGAAGGCCGTTTTAAGCCGGTCGCTTTCTTTTGCTTTTTCAATTGCTTTGATTAATTCATCATTTTTTTCTTTCAAAACTATTTCTGCCTGTTTATGTTCCGAAATATCCAGGGTATAACCGGCCAGAAACCGCGGTTTCCCTTTCACGTGAATCGGGAATTTTATGGTTTTAAAGTGCTGGCCATTAAAGCGTTCTTCTACTTCAAAAATTTTATTTTCGCTTAAAATCCGCAAATCATCTTCAACCATATTTTTAGCTATTTCGGAGGGAAAAAGCTCGAACATCGATTTTCCAAGTAATTCGTGCATTGGTAATCCAAGCATTTGTTCGTAATTCTGGCTTAATATAATCGGTCGGATTTTTTCATCTTTAAAAAACACATATATAGGGCTGTGTTTCATAAACTGACTGAATATTTCTTCGCTCTCTTCCGCTTTTTCTTTTGCAATTATCAGGTCGTCGAGCATTTTTTTCTTCTCCGAAACATCCTCCATGATCAAAATGTAATTGCTGATCATTCCTTTCGCATCCATCAACGAGGATATTGAAACGTTTTCCCAAAAGTAAGTGCCGTCCTTTTTACGGTTCTGATTTTCACCATGCCACAGTTTGCCATCCTTTAAAGTCTGCCACATAAGTTCAAACCGTTCTCCCGACGAATGCTCAGGATTAAAAATCCGCGGTATACGTCCTAACACTTCTTGTGCTGAATATTGCATGAAGGTGGTAAACTGTGTGTTCACAAAGTCAATCTTGCCTTTATCATTTGTAATTATGATTGAAGAAGGACTTTGCTCAATGGCACTGCTCAGCGTTTTAATGAGTTTTTCGGAGCGTTTTCGTTCTGTGATATCTTCTTTTGATGCAACAAAATGTGTGATAATACCATTTGCGTCGGCAATCGGCGAAATGGAAGCAAATTCGGTATAAATTTCTCCGTTTTTCTTGCAGTTCTGGAATTCCCCACGCCACTCTTTACCTGCTTTAATAGTATCCCAAAGCAACTTATATTCCTCATCAGAAGTAATACCTGATTTCAGAATGCGGGGATTTTTGCCTATTACTTCATGAAGTTTGTACCCCGTTAATTGCGAAAACTTAGGATTTACATATTCGATATTCCCTTCCACATCCGTTATAACTATTGATACCGGATTTTGCTGCACCGCCTGCGAGAGCTTTCGTAGCTGTTCCTGAGCAAGCCAGTTGGAGGAAACATCATTTGATAGCACCAATCGCGCTTCCCTTTTTTTAAATTTTATAGGATGCGAAATAATTTCCACATTAAAAACCTCTCCATTTTTTTTAATATGCTTCCATTCGCCTTTAAAAATTGACTGATGGGCAGACGAATGAAAATCCTGTTCTGTTTTTTGTTCTCCTTCGATTGTGCATATATCCGACAGCTTCATTTTCATGAATTCAGCCTTTGCATATCCGTATTGCTTAATGGCAGCATGATTTACATCGAGAAATGCAAGTGTATCGATGTTGCATATCCACATTGGTAGCGGGTTATCCTCAAAAAGATGCCTGTATTTTTTTTCGGTTGACAACAATACATTTTCCGTTTTTAATTGCCCGGAGATATCGCGCACTGTTATGCACAAACCTGCGTTGCCCGTGTGGCCGGTAGATTTAGTAACCGTGATTTCGGCTTCGAAAATGGAACCTCCTTTTTTAAATAAAACAATTTCTCCTCTTGAGAATCCTGACTTTTTGCTTTCGTTCAGCAAAACAGTAAGTTGAAGTGCATTAAAACCAGCCAGATTTTGAATTTCAATTTTGCATAGTTCCGTTTCAGTATGGTCGAAAAGTTTGCAAGAAGTTTCATTGGCTGAGAGTATGCGTCCTTCAAATGTTGATAGTATAATAGCAACAGGTAATTTGTTAAAGTCAGATTGCTGAATTTCAGTGCTTTTATGAGAAATATTTGATGTACTGTTTTTTTTTCCACCGATTATCTTTCCTGCCTGAACAGTTAAAACTGCATTTACCAGTTTTTGTAAATGTTCCGGTGATTTGGAGATAAAATCCTCAGCACCCATTTTTATTGATCGCACAGCTATATCAACAGAAGTGTTTCGGGTAAAAATCAAAACAGGGATATCCGGCACTTTTGCTTTAACCAATTGCAGAATTTCCAGATCAGCATAGCCATGAACTGCTGCTTCGCTTATAATTAAATCGAAATCCTGATTTGTAAGGTGAACGTCTAATTCTGGTAAACTCCCGGCAATGAGTGTTATAAACCTGATTTTAGCTTTCCGGAGGGTCTCATCAAATAATTGGCGGTCAATACTATTGTCGTCAATTAGTAGTACACGGATGTTGTTTTCTGTTTTACTCATTTTTAAACGTGAAGTTTCGCTTAGTTAATTGAAGTAGTGAAACGTGTGTTATTATTTATTTTTGGTTCGAATGAGGATGCTGCTAATGAAACTTACTTGTTTTTGTCCGAAATCAACTGATATACCAAGATCAAACATCTTGATCAAAAGTAATTTCAGCAATTTTAATTCATGTACCTATAAAATGATTTTACTCATGCACAGAATACCGGATATTTCCGCTCGGCTCTCTCCCGGCAACCTACGGAAACGGAAGTTTATGAGAAAGTGCAAAAGTATTCATATTGTGGTTTGTTTGATATTCGGCACCAAATATTTTACGACATTGTATGAATCTGTTGTTTACAATATGCATTACGAATCCAAAATCTGTTTTTCCAATTAATTTTCCCTTTACAGTCAGGAATTATTTGAGTGTATAAAAACCATCTATTATCACGAATACTATGCGGAGTTTGGGGTAGTACGGTGGTTAATTTTAAATGAATTTCGCGTTATTGCTATATGATTATTATTTTTTTTGCACCAACATTTTGATTGTTTGATTGTTTGATTTTTATAATATTCACTTGCTTAAAATGTTTGTTATGAAGACTATACAGACCTTGTTCCCGTTCTTGCTTTTGATACTGTCATGTTCAGGCATATCATCGCAGACTTATAAGATATCCAGCAGTCTGGTTCCTTTTGCAACTGGTTTTAATAATCCGGTGTGTATTTCAAATTGTAACGATAGCCGCCTGTTTATTACTGAACAACCTGGCTATATCCGGATTGTTGATTCAGCCGGAAATGTAAATTCCCTGCCTTACCTCGACATACACGGGCGTGTTGAGTACGGCGGAGAACAAGGATTGCTGGGGCTTGCTTTTCATCCTGATTACTCCGAAAATGGATATTTGTATGTAAATTATACAGGAGAAGGGGATAGTACACATATTTCCCGATTCACGGTGAATGCAGCTGATCCGAACATTGCTGATCCTCAAAGTGAATTAAAACTTTTGACTTTGTTTCAACCATTCACCAATCATAACGGAGGCGATTTGCATTTTGGTCCCGACGGTTATCTCTATATAGGTTTAGGAGATGGAGGTTCAGGTGGCGATCCGGGCAACAGAGCCCAAAATCGAAACGAATATCTCGGAAAAATTTTACGTATTGATGTTAACCAGGGAAATCCATACAGCATACCCTCTTCTAACCCTTTTTATAAAAGTCCTGATGCTTTGGGCGAGATATGGGCACTCGGATTGCGCAATCCCTGGCGATTCAGCTTCGATCGCACGACCGGTGATTTGTGGATTGCTGATGTTGGACAAAACGCTGTTGAAGAAATCAATTTCCAGGCTGCATCAAGCCTGGGTGGCGAAAATTACGGATGGAGATGTTATGAAGGTAACAATGTGTATAATAACGCCGGTTGCAGCCAGGATTTAACTTTTCCTGTTTTTACATATTCACACGATGATGGATGTTCTGTTACAGGAGGAGTAGTTTACAGGGGTGATAACTCATCGCCTTTTTACGGACATTACTTTTATACTGATTATTGTTCTGATAAAATCTGGACCCTTCATCAAAGTAATGAAGAATGGGTTAACATGGATTTCGGACATTTTCCGGGGAACAATTTCAGTGCTTTCGGTGAAGATAAAATGGGACATCTTTACATTGCAAGTCTGGCAAACGGAACTATTTTCCGTATCGATGCCACATCAACCGGAATAGCAAATGGTAGCGATGAAGAAGAAATTATAATCCAGCATTTCCCTTCCTCACAAAAGATAAGGATTGAAACAGGCATCATTAATAAATCGGATGTAATATACAAACTGGTTACTCTAAACGGAGTGATTTGTTATAATGGCATCTCAAAAGCTCCTGTTTTCGAAATCAGTACGGATAAACTTGCTGCCGGAATGTATTATCTGCAAATCATAGTTGGGAAAAACAGCCAGGGAAGTAAATTGATAATTCAGTAAAGATTTGATAGAGATTTCAGGGTAAATATATAATGTAACCATAAATGTGTAGTCGGAACTTACACAAGTTAAATAGGTTTTTCCTGATATCCTTTCATTTCATCATGCAGAATTACAGAAAGTTGATTGTAAATTCATGTTTTGAATACAAAATTATCCGTAGTCCATTAACGATCAGTGATTTAATGGTTGTTTTTTTTTTGCGGGCTAAGCATAGATAAACAGCAAATAAGTTATTTCGTTACAGCCCTAATTATTCTTTACGAGGTTCATTTGAAAAAAGGGAACCCAGTTGGTTCCGTCCCTGTTCATTTCCCCTTTTTCTTCCCATTTCCCGTTTGCTACTTTAATCGTATATTTTATTTCGCCTGCCACGGGATGTTTAAAGCCCCAGATAATGGTTCCGTCAGCTTCAAACCTGATGTCGGCATCTATATAATTGCCATTGGCACGCATAAGATACTTTTGGTTAGCCCGATCGTACGACATGACCGCGAATGCATCATGAACATTTTTTTTGTCGTCGCATCCACGCCGATACCGTCGATAATAAGTACTGAACCGTTAGCTTTCTGAACTACATTTTCAGTTTGGATAAAAGTCTGTTTTTCTTTACCCATCTGTATCCATCCATCGCCTGACCACATACCAGTAAGTTGTAGAGCTTTTGCCATAGCTTTGTGTACTGTACTGTCCTGTGTGGCAGGTTGCTGACTATATGCGGGAGCTGCCTGAATGAAAATCACTGCAAAAAAAAGGCTAGACGTTTCATAATCTTAAGTTTTAGAACATTGGTGTCAATCTGAAGAGTAATTGGAGCGAATACATGTTTATTCGTCACGAAATATTTTTTGTTTAGAGTTAATCGAGAACATGCCTGAGAAACTCCCTGGGATTTGATCCGGCAATTATATCAAAGTCGCTGCCGAAGATAGTTTTGAAATCATTTACATTCCGGGTAAAATCATTTTCGAACAAAAGAAGTAAAATATAATCGGATCCGTAGAGTGTTCTGGTTTTTATTTCCTGGTAAACAGGACTTGCTTTAAATTTCCGCATTACATCCATATCGGAGTAGCAGGAAAGGTCAGTGTACACTTTGTAGTCCGGATTTTTGAGCAATGCAATGATCCTGTTCGACCAAAGATCAATGTCAGCGGGAGCATCGAGCGCAGCATCCAGTTGCTTGCCACCGCCGAAATGGGCAAGATTGAGGAGAAGTTCAGGATATTTTTCAGCTACTTTTTCCCATATAAGAGGATGGTTTAAAGTAAAAGCACGTTCTTTTATCGCATCCTTATCCATAATGGATGTTTTGAAAGTCAGCATCTCATTATCAAGCTTAATTAGCTGTCCATTGAACTGAATATGTCCGCTTATTTTTACGCTTTTCGAGAGGGTTGCAAATCCGCCATCCGAATTATGTACAGTTACCGGGATTCCGTTTTCTTCGCAAAAAGCATAAATTCCACCTTTTTCGCCGTCGGGACCAAAAAGCAGCGGATCAGTGGGAGAGAAGCCTGTAGGGCAGTATAGCTTCACGCCTATGAATAACTTCCCTTTGCCTACATTGGCTTTGGCATACTCTGCAATGCCGGGGCGGCGCGGATCTACAGCCAGGAAAGGGAAAATCATTTCCTTATAGTCAGGATGATTCTTTAATTCAATCATTTGCCTGATTTGCTCCTGGAAACCATCAAATGCATCGGGCAGATCAATAACTCCTCTGTCGCTTATGCTTCTGCTGATATTTTGTTCATGTTGTGTTTGCAGTTCTGCTGCATTTTCCATGAAACGGGCTTTTTCTTCCTGGTATTCCTGCCAAAGCTCTTCGTCTTCAGCGCTGGCGGTAGCATTAAAATCCCGCGACAGTGGCTGCGCTGTTTGTTCCACAATTTCGAACATTGAGTTCATTTCGCGCACGAAAACTTCATTAACAGTAGGTTCGGGTATCGGTCCGGCTGACCTGTCAGCAGAAGGAGCAAAGCAGTAAGTAAGGTCGAAGGTTAAAGGTGTAAGAATGAATTCCCCTTTGTAGGTTTTATCTATTTCTTCATAAATTGCAGTCGAATCCTGGCGTGTAAAAACCTTGATAGCAAATGAATACCTTTTCAATGCCTGTATCACATTTTTAATATTACGCGCAAAATCAGTTATTCCCCTATCATCATCCTTTTCGATGTTGAGGAATTTTTTCACCTCTTTCAGCAAGCGGTACAGTAGCTCTTTTGCCAGGAAGTTCTTGTTGAACAAATGGTTGTGAATGTCGAAATATTTGGCCATGGTTTTTGAATTTTTATCTGGTTAATTTTTTAATTTACTGTATTTGAATTCAATACTCTGTTAGTCTTTTTGTAAACACAATGCAATAAGTTGCAATTTGTAAATATAGTGTAACGCAAAGTGCTGGTTTTATGTATTGTTGAAAATGAGGCTGTTGAGCATAATTAACGCACTGTTTTATATTTACACAATATTTATTTTATGGTTTCAATTTTGCGTCAGATAAGCTTTAACAAATCATTCTTCAAGTGGTCAAGCTTTGTTTTCAGAGGCAATGTTTCCGGGTTTTCTACCATCGATAATGCATCGATAATGAATTCCAAATGCTCGATTTCGGCAAAGCGTTTTCCTTTTGAACCGGCCAGCTTCCATAGCGTGCTTATTTCCTGAAGTATATTTTCCACATCGGTTTGAGTTCCCGTGCCGGTAAACAGGAGAATAAATTTGCATACACGTATATTCAGGCAAGCCAGCATATCCCAGTAACTCATTTGTTCCGGATTTTTCATCAATGCTGTTTTTGTGTTGTCGAGTAAGTTAACAGCATCAACTTTTGAGGGTAAGGTGTAGCCTATTGGATCATTGTTCTCATTTCTGTCGGAGTTCCATGTGCGAAATCCTGACCTTATCAGTGTGCTTTCGAGTGCAAGCCAGTTAGCTAA
>JBBSDC010000125.1:0-11610 GCA_038249705.1 Bacteroidales bacterium
TAATGGCTAGTGCAGGCGCAGTGCAAACTCGTTTTACTTCAAAATTACTCAAATTACTCAATATTTCTCGTGGCATTGCGCTTGCACATTGTTATGCCGCGAAATTTAATACCTTGTTCAACTCAAAGAACTCCGGCTTCTTTATTTACTCAATTAGCCCTTTTGGGCTGTTAAATTTTATTTTGCGGCATAACGAGTGGATAACTGCCACCGTGGCAGTTATTTCCCACTTAGTTGTGGTATGGTTTATTTGTTATGAGTTTCTAATTCAATGATTTATCTTAGGTTTAGGTCGTCTGCTATTTTTTCGTGCTACAAAGCTATTTAAAAACAAATTACAAACACATCAACCCTGAACAAATATATGCATTTTTTATATATCCAAATTATCTAAAAAACTTTTTATCTGGTCGAACCCTTTTATGGTAATATGGGTGTATATCTCAGTGGTTTTGCTGCTCTCGTGTGCCCCATCATACTTTTTATACACAGCAGATCAACACCTCTCTTAAGGCAGTGGGTTGCCTAATCCTAAAATAGGTTTACACTAAAAGCGTAAAACATGGGCAAAAAGATCATTTTGATGATTAAGTACACATTTAACGTATCAACAAATATAAATATCCATCTGCGCTATACTCACATTTTCCAACTTCAGGTTCACCTATATTTCCTTAATCAGGAATGAGACACTTCCCATTCGATATATCTTCTCGAAATTATCAGGTATTTTACATTCGCACCTTATCATACAAATTATTTCTACTTTTGATTATACAAAAACCAGATCCCCTGGCTTAAATTTAATAAAAACATTCAGGTATGAAAAGAACATCCTCTTTGCTTTGTTTACTTTTTGGAATAATCGCAATCGCGGGTTGCAAAAATCAGTCGCAGGACAAAAACATCACATCCGACCCGATTATCGCCACCGAAAAACTTTTCGACTTATCGCTCACCAATTCGGAGCGTGATTCAATGATAAGTGCGCTCGAAACTCAGCTCAGTGATTACAAAATAATCCATAGCCAACTGATTGACAATTCAGTACCGCCAGCCTTGTGGTTTAACCCGGTTCCGGCAAATGTTGTTTACACCGAAACTCAAAAGCCCATAGACTGGGAGCTTCCGGCAAACGTAAACTTACCAGCGGATATCAACGACATTTCTTTTTATTCGGTGGCTGATATTTCGGTATTGGTACGTACCCGAAAAATAAGTTCGGTCGAACTTACCCGGTTTTTCCTTGAAAGACTAAAAAAATACGGCGACACTTTGCATTGCGTGGTTACTTTAACCGAAAATCGTGCCCTCAAAATGGCTCAAAAAGCGGATGATGAAATTGCCCGTGGTATCTATCGGGGTCCCTTGCATGGAATTCCATACGGAATAAAAGATCTGTTTGCTGTTGATGGCTACAAAACAACCTGGGGAGCAGCTCCGTATAAAGACCAGGTTATCAATACCGATGCCACTGTTGTTAAAAAACTTGATGAAGCCGGCGCTGTGCTGCTTGCAAAATTCTCGTTAGGCTCTCTGGCAATGGACGATGTTTGGTTTGGCGGTCTGACCCGCAATCCGTGGGACTTAAACCAGGGAGCAAGCGGTTCCTCCGCAGGATCGGCAGCAGCAACGGCAGCCGGGCTGGTTCCTTTTTCGATAGGTACCGAAACATGGGGATCAATTGTTTCGCCTTGCAACCGATGCGGCGTAACCGGATTGCGCCCAACATACGGCCGCGTTAGTCGCACAGGAGGAATGGCTTTGAGCTGGAGCATGGACAAGGTAGGCCCGATTTGCCGCAGTGCCTTTGATTGCGCACTTGTATTTAACGCGTTAAGAGGATCAGATGGAGTTGACAAATCGGTGACGGACTATGCGTTCAACTATAATGCTTCCGTTGATGTGAAAAAATTACGCGTTGGTTATCTCAAATCTCTTTTCGAAAAACAGAACGAAAACTATACAAATGACAGTATCACGTTGAACGAAATCCGTAACATGGGTATCACGCTTATTCCCCTGGCTTTGCCCGATTCAGCTACTATTCCTGTTAAATCGCTGGCATTGATTCTTGTAGCCGAAGCAGCAGCAGCTTTTGACGATCTTACACGAAGCAATAAAGATGATGAACTTAACCTCCAGGATAAAAACGCATGGCCTACTATTTTTCGTGCTGCACAGTTTATTCCTGCCGTGCAATATATTCAGACAAACCGGTTGCGCTATAAACTTATTCAGGAAATGTATGCTGCGGTTAAAGATTTTGATGTAATAATTGCTCCAAGTTTTGGAGGAAATCAGATGTTGCTTACTAATCTTACCGGTAATCCATGTGTGGTTGTTCCTAATGGCTTTGATAAAAAAGGACATCCTACCAGTATAAGTTTTATCGGCAATCTTTATGAGGAAGCTACTCTGTTGATATTTGCAAAAAAGTACCAGGATATTACAAAACATGATAATCAGGTACCTCCGCTTTTTAAACCGGAATAATCAGCTAAAGAACTAATTTCTCTAACTATCTGAATTGCATTCAACTAACTTGTAAGTGCAAATTATCAAGGCTTTGCACCTTGCGTGAAATAAAAATCACAGGGTAATAAAATTATTGTACTCTCTGAAGGCTGGGCTTATAACTTTTACACGTCACCATATCTATGAGGGTTAAGAATCGAACCATATTACCGAAGTCATTAGTATTTCATTAAAATAATGGTTTACAGATTAATGCGAATCAAGAGTTGAATTCATGTTTCATCTATTGGGGCGTTAAACTCTTCCAGAGTTTAAAACTCTGGAAGAGTTCGCCTGCCAACTGATAAGTTACAATTTTAACCCTTGATTCGAATGATTAAGCAACCAAGACAAAAGTGGTAATCGATGAAGAAAAATAAAAACCCGGGCATTGCAATAGAATGAAATCCTTATGTATGGTCTGCTAAAAAAACATCACATAATTTTATATCAAAAAATCAGGCTATGCATTTTTGTATTAGGTATACAGTTTTTAGCGCTATACATACTCCGTGCCTTTATATTCCGGTGCTCTGCACCTTTAAATCAATCGGACTTATTCAGTCTATAAATATTACGGTGCTCTGCACCTTAAAAAGAGCCACAGAGTGGCAAAATTTTTTGTAGAAAATGAAAGTGGATGAATAATGGGAGGTGCAGCGCACCGTAATATAATTGTATTACGAGTTTTTCAGCAAGCCCTATATATCACTGTTTAATTACGATTTGTTTAATCGATTACGTTACTGCGTAATTGGGGTAAAAAGTAAAAGCCCTGCAATAGCAAGGCTTTTTGGGATCAGAAATACGTACAATAAGTTGTAAAACAACGATTTCACAGGGATGATCTTTACTATTTTTTGCAGCAGCAAACAACCACAACCCACTGACTACTAATACGTAAACAGCAAATGAAATCAAAGTTGTTACTGAGTTTAACCCAGGCTGACCTTGTATTCGGGACGAGGGGTTTCCTGCTGGTCCATTTTTTCGAAATATTCAGCTAATGTATTCAAAAGCTGTTCCTTACGAATTGGTTTTGCAAGGTAGCCTGTGCAACCGGCTGCATAGCATTTCTTCATATCCTCAGGAAGGACAAAAGCTGTTTGAGCTAATACAGGCAAAGCAGGTCTAAGCTTTGTAATAATTTCAGTTGCATCGTAGCCATTCATTACAGGCATATGCATATCCATCAGGATGAGATCAATGTCCTGGTTAGTTTTCACATGCTCTATGGCTTCTTTGCCATTCTGAGCCCATAGGATTTTCACACCAGTACGACGGAGTACTGCTTCGATGTAGAGGAAGCTGAAATCAATGTCTTCAGCGATCAGAATTGTGTGCTCTCTGAAATCGAAAGGATAAGAGCTGTTGTTGAATTGAGTTGTTTCCATGGTATTGTTTACAATATTAGTTTTAATAGTAAATACGAAAAGTGATCCTTGTTTAGGCCGTGATTCGACCCATATTTGGCCTCCCAGTAGTTCGACCAATGCTTTTGAAATTGCCAGCCCCAGCCCGAAACCTACTACAGGTGAAGCAGTTGCGGATTCAATCTGGCGGAATCTTTCAAAAACCAGACTTTGGTTTTCGAACGGAATTCCGATGCCGGTATCTTTTACCCAGAACATCATTTCGTCATCCGAAAAATCGGCTCCGATTTCAATCCGTCCTTTAGTAGTAAATTTTATAGCATTGGTTATCAAATTAATAAGAATCTGGCGTAATCTGTTTGGGTCGGAATTTAATTCCTGTTCCTGAAATGTTTTAGTACTGCTGAATACTACATTTACACCTTCGGTATTCAGGTGAGAAGAACCCTCGAACTGATATTTCAGTTCTTCCATAAGCTTTGCGGGTACAAAACTCCGGTTGGCAATAACCAGTTTACCCGATTCGAGTTTCGAAATATCTATCAGATCGCTAAGCAAAGAAATCAAAGCATTTCCGTTGTTTTGAATGATATTCAGATAACGTTCACGCTCGGCATCACTAAGGTTTTTATCAGCCAATAGTTCGGAAAATCCAATTATTCCGTTTAGGGGCGAACGTATTTCGTGTGACATATTAGCTAGAAAAGCCGTTTTATTCTGATTTGCTCTTTCAGCTATCAATGTGGCTGTCTGGGCATTCCTGAGTGAGCGCTTTTCATCGGTAATGTCGTATGCAATAGCATGGTAACGCCGGGGATAAGTTTCGGTTTCGTACTGACTCGAAATACTTACTTTGAAATATTTTTCTTCACCATTACTAAGTATACAGCAGATATCTTCATTAAATTTTCCTGTACGGAAATATTCCTGCAGAGCCAGCCGGATTTTATCGCGGTCTTGTTTCCTCACAGCTTTAAGCAACAAGCCTGGTTTGCTTATTATTCTACCCAAAGGGAATGGCAGAAGTATCCGGCAACAGTTATTCATGTATATCACGCCTTTGTTATCCCATATCCAATGAAGGGTATCCACATTTTCGATAGAATCGAAAAACATTGATGACAAGGATTTTTCGCTGACTGTGGTTGCTTCCGCTATTTTCAGATTAAAAATATTAATTCCTTCCGGATTATAAACCTGGTCGATGCTAACAGTCAGGCAAGCTAAAATCTTTTTATTGTTTGGATTAATCAAACTTATCCCTTGCGAATGACTGATTTCTTCAGGCGACATCCTGCTCAGCATTGTGTAATTAATTAGTGCTTCGGGACTGATAAGTGAAGCGAAATCCATTCCGAACACATCGACAGGCTGATATCCGGTAATTTTAAAAAATGCTTTATTGGCAAACATGATATTTCCAGATGATATCATTAAAATGCCCTTTTCCGTAGTAGAAGTTTTTTTTGCAGCTGAATCACCTGAAGATTTAGTTTTCAGTAAATTTTTGCTCGAACCCATTGCTTGTCCGGCCAAATAAAGAATACCTGATCCACCAGCAGGTTGTAGTAAAATTAAGCGAAGAGAAGATACTGAGAGTTTACCGTTGTAACCAAACCGGATAACGCTTGCAATAAACAGAAATAATCCAAAAACTATAATTGCCTGAGTAATCACTAGCATTCCCGAACCCATTGTAAGTCCGTAGTATGCGAAGCGTGCTATTGGGAGAAATAAAATACCGGAAAATCCATCAGTTATTTGAATGATAACTATAGCCATAATAATAAGGAATGTTCCGTAGCTCAGATATTTACTTTTAGTTTTCAAAGTAGAACGAGTTATAATAGTTAGAGATTTGAGCGAGTATGTCAGTTGGGTAAAGGAGTCAAAGTGTAATCTGATGTATTTAGTAGTTTATTACCGTATAGTTAAAAAGTAATAAAGGAAACCAGCATATTTCAGGAAAATTTAATTCATTTGTTTATTTTTGACTAAAATCCTATAATTAATATAGGCTGCCAATGCAAAAATTTTCTATTTTGAACTATAGCTAAGCGGAGACGCCAGATAAGAAATGTTTTTATATCTTTGCAGCCGCTAACCGGCCTCGTAGCTCAGTGGATAGAGCAGCAGCCTTCTAAGCTGCGGGTCATAGGTTCGAATCCTATCGGGGTCACTTTTATTAAATGCTTAACGCTGTAAATGAATAATTTACAGCGTTTTTATTTTATCTACATACAAATTTAAATACAATAATTTAAAAATGATGCCTGGCTAAATATATTTTTTAGTCACTGGAAGAAAATCATTTTTATCAAAAAAAGTGTCAAATATTTTTACTATATTTGCCATTCTGATTTTAATTACTTTGTTTATATAAATGACAAACAAGTAATTACATATTGTACTCCTGAAGCATGGAGTATCATCTCCTGCCTGCCTGGCGGCTAACAAGGAGCCGCTGTCCTTTAAAATAGCCTGCTTATGAAGTAAGAAAATAAGAGGATTTTTAAAGCGATAACCCATCGCAAAAAATAGATTTAACACGTTGGGAACCGTTTTTCCGCTTATTAAAACATCATTTCTTCAAGGCACATTGCTGAAAAATCCGGCATTCTGCATTTTTAATTTTCTGGTGTAACCCATCAAATGTTATACTTTATTTTTTGAAATTGGAAATGCATCTTCATCAGAACCGGCAAAATCTAAAACTGATTCCTTTCTTTCGAATGCCTCACCGGCAAACTGGAATATTTTTATCATTAATCAAATACCATTTAACATGTTAACTTTTAAAAAATTACGTAAAGAATCCGACTTCGATGAAAATCCAGGACGAGAAAACTTTGTCGATTTCCTCTATACTCATCTCGATCAGTTTGGAGATCCCAAAGAAGCTATAAATAAATGTATCGATTATGCCTTAGGCAAGGATGGCAAACCGGGAGGTTTCCTGCTGGCTGCATATTATGAAGAGAAACTGGTTGGCACATTGATTATCAACAATACAGGGATGTCGGGCTACATTCCCGAACATATCCTGGTGTACGTTGCAGTTGATGCAGCATACAGGGGAAAAGGATTCGGCAAACAGATTGTCGAAAGAGCCATTGCTGACTGCACGGGTGATGTGAAACTTCATGTTGAATATGAAAATCCGGCAAAACGTCTTTATGAGCGCATCGGCTTTTCGACCAAATATGCTGAAATGAGGTTCAGGAAATAAAAGAAAACTTATGGCTACTTTACAGATTCATACCGATCAGATCATCGGGAATATCAAAAAACTCAATGAATTCCTGAAACCCAGAGGCATAGAATGGACACTGGTTACTAAAATTCTAAACGGATATAAGCCGGCTCTTGAAAAAATACTCAGGGATCCTTCAATCAGCCAGGTTCATTCTATTGGTGATTCAAGGATATCAAATCTGAAAATGATTAAAGAGATCAGGCCGGATATTGTTACCATGTATATAAAACCTCCTGCCATAAACCAGGCAAAAAATGTGATTGGCTGCGCAGATATTTCACTGAATTCTTCCTTGGAAACTATCAGGGAGCTAAACAAGGAAGCAGAAAAAAAAGGTAAAATTCACCGCATTATTATTATGATTGAAATGGGTGAATTGCGTGAAGGGGTGGTTAGAGAAAATATCCTCAATTTCTATGAACAGGTTTTCAAATTAGAAAATATCTCCGTTATCGGCATAGGAACAAATTTAGGCTGTATGTATGGGGTTGAACCTACTTTTGATAAGCTCATACAGGTAAGTCTGTACAATCAGCTGATTGAAAGCAGGTTTGGTGTAAATCTTGAAATGGTATCAAGCGGCAGTTCTATCACGTTGCCCCTGGTTTCGATGAATAAAATTCCAAAGGGAGTGACACATTTCCGGATTGGCGAAGCTGCCTTTTTAGGGGTTTCACCTTATGACGGCAAGAAATTCAGGAATCTGTCAACAAACGCATTTACTTTTGAAGCTGAAATAGTTGAGCTTGAGAAAAAGGAAGTTGTGCCCGACGGAAATATCGGAGATGGAGCCATTGGAATAACCGCTGAATATAACCAGATAGCATACAATGAATCATACCGTGCAATTGTCGATTTCGGAGAACTTGATGTTGATCATACGCATCTTCAGCTAAAAGATAACACTATAAATTTTGTAGGAACAACATCGGATATGACAGTGTACGATGTAGGTCCAAAAAGAAGTAAATATAAAGTTGGCCATCAACTCCATTATAGTCCCAGCTACATGGCAGTAGCCAGGCTCACGAATTCAAAATATATGACTAAAAATATTCTCTGAGAAATCAATAATTAATGCAAATGGATTGGGAAATACTTGAACTCGAATTAACTAACTTCCGCAAACAACTGCACAAGTTCCCTGAACTTTCAGGGAAAGAGAAGGTAACGGCAAACCGGGTAATTGATTTTGCCCGAAGGTTTCACCAAGCAAAAATAATTACAAAACTTGGCGGCGAAGGAGTTGCTGTGGTTTTTAATGGGAAGGAATCCGGCAAAACAATTCTTATCCGTTGCGATCTGGATGCATTACCAATCCAGGAAGTGAATGATTTCGATTATACCTCAGTTTATCCGAATGTTTCGCATAAATGCGGTCACGATGGGCATATGGCAATAGTATCGGGCTTGATCCCGCTTCTGGCAGATGAAAAAATCAAGAAAGGAAAAGTTGTCCTGCTGTTCCAACCTGCAGAAGAAACCGGTGAAGGTGCTAATAAGGTATTACAGGATCCAAAATTTGCAGGCATAGTGCCTGATTATGTGTTTGCACTTCATAATTTGCCGGGATTTCCTGTAAATGAGATTGTGGTAAAAGAAAACGTATTTGCCTTTTCCTCAAGGGGACTTATCATAAAATTAAAAGGGAACTCATCACATGCTGCTGAACCCGAAAAGGGAATCACACCATCGCTGGCTGTTGCTGAGCTGATTCAGGATTTAACTGCCCTGCCAACAATGAAGGCAATCAAAGATTTTTCGTTGGTAACAATTATACATGCCAGGATTGGCGAACGCGCATTCGGAACTACTCCCGGATATGCTGAACTGATGGCAACCCTTCGCTCAGTAAACGAAAACGATATGCTGAACATCAAAAAACAAGCCGCGAAGATTATCCGTTCTGTTGCATTAAAACACCGGCTTACTTACGAAATTGAATGGGTAGAAGAATTTCCTGCCACTATCAATGATTCTATCTGTGTAAACATGATTCGTTCGAGCGCCGCCGAAAATCATTTGAGTATCAATGAAATAAGTGAACCGTTTCGCTGGTCCGAAGATTTTGGGCATTTCACACAGAAATTCAAAGGTGCTATGTTTGGAATCGGTGCAGGAATCGGACACCCCGAACTGCATCATCCGGATTATGATTTTCCTGATGAAATCATTGTAACAGGAACAAAAATGTTTTATTCAATCATTAAAAAGGCATTAAACTAACACTATGTTTCAATCATCATTTATTGAGATCAGCAAATCGGCGGTTAAACAAAATATAAGTTTTATCCGGAATTACCTCAGCGAGGGAGTAAAGCTTTCCTGTGTGGTTAAAGGCAATGCATATGGACATGGGATAGAAGAATATATCCCGATTGCAGAAAATGCCGGGGTAGATCATTTTTCGGTTTTCAGTGCCGATGAAGCATTGGGAGTGAAAGAAGTTTGCCACGAGAATACCAATGTTATGATCATGGGCTATATTGATAATGATGAGCTCGGTTGGGCAATTGAGAATGAAGTTGAGTTTTATGTTTTTGATATGGATCGGCTGAAAGCGTCGATTGCAATGGCAGAGAAAATGAATAAAAAAGCGAAAATCCATGTGGAAGTTGAAACTGGCATGAACAGAACCGGTTTCGATTCACCGGGGTTGAAGAAAACTATTGAAATAATCAAAAAAAATAACGGATGTATTTCCTTTGAAGGGCTTTGCACACATTACGCAGGTGCTGAGAGTATCGCCAATTATGTGAGAGTACATAGCCAGATTTTACGATTCAACCATCTCAGAAAAGCAATTGAAAAAGCAGGCATAAGACCGAAACGTTACCACACGGCATGTTCAGCTGCTGCTATCACCTATCCCAAAACACAGATGGATATGGTACGTATCGGGATACTGCAATACGGATTCTGGCCTACCCGTGAAACTTTTATTCAATACATCCACAAAAATGGCGAACCCAGAGAACCTCTTCAGCGAATACTTTCCTGGAAATCATATGTAATGAATGTTAAGAAAGTAAAAACCGGAGAATTTATAGGCTACGGCACTACTTATCTTGCGCAAACTGACGTGGTAATTGCTACTATTCCCGTTGGGTATTCACATGGTTTTTCGAGGCAATTAAGTAATTTAGGGCGGGTACTTATACATGGTATGAGAGTACGTGTTATCGGCATAGTGAACATGAATGTAATGACCGTTGATGTAACGGCAGTTGAAAATGTTGAAAAAGGGGATGAAGTTGTAATTATCGGCACCCAGGGTACTCTCGAGATTTCGGTTGCATCTTTCAGCGAATTGAGTTCCCAGGTAAACTACGAAACACTTACACGTTTACCCTCAAATATTCCAAGAAGAATTATAGAATAAAATTAGCCCGCTTGCGAATAAAAACATTTCCATTAACCCACAACTGCCGAAATAAGTTTACCATCCTTTGTGCATGATTTAGCAAGGTTCTGTCAGAGAGTTAAAAGTCGGCGTTACATGGCCAAAAGGGCCGATGCAATTCCATTTAGCCCTTGCCCTTAATTTTAGCAATTGGACAGCTTTTAATGCGCCTGTGGAAGGAGTGCGAAGAAATAGCAGCAGGCCATTTAAAAGGGGAATTAACTGCAGCTTCAAAAGCTGAGTTATTGCAATGGACAGAAGTTGAATGTTTTTATTATCATGAAGTCAGCATTTTGACTTCATTTAACATATGATGCGATTTTTATGAATTAAAATAGTAGCAGCCGTTACATTAAAGATATTGATTTAAAATGTGTGAATCATATAATTTATCACCAGAATTGTGTAACAATAACCTTTATTACGCATCGTAATTTTGAGTACTGGATTAAAAATCAGCATAATAAAAAAGTCAACTATTCATTCACTCTTTATTGCAGAAGCAATACGTTTTCTTGTTCCCTGTAAATGAATGCAAAGAGCAAAACCTTACTTGCAACAGGAATAACTACTTATGAGAATAAAACGAACGAAAATGGTGCTAACACCGAAGGACACAAAATGGATACATGCTGTTGTGGCAGTAAAACCGACCAGACTGAAAATGAGACCCAAAAAGAAGGAATTATTATTGTCCGATGAAATATGAAGACAACAAAACCTACGATAAGCCGGGGAAATGTCTGGTATGCAATATGAAACCGGTACCGAATGGTGAAGTTCAACCGCAGTGTTGCTGAAAAAAAATAAATGAAATTCCTGAGGCCTCATTATTCTTTATTATTCTTTTTGGCATTGTCTGGCTTGCAAAGAAAACAAACAGATCAAATAGCCCCAAAAATAATATTAGCAGGAAATTTTTTAATAACGACACTTGCCAACATCCGGACACATGCCTCTGGTATATAAATGATTTCTGTTATGAAAAGTGAACATTCTAAAACGAAAAAATTAAGATATGACCATACAAGCAGAAGCCCGAATCAGTATTGAGACTTTAA
>JBBSDC010000126.1:0-11550 GCA_038249705.1 Bacteroidales bacterium
AAAGGCCAGCACGCCGCTCATTCGACAAAAGCAACGATGGCGAAAGACCAGCACGTCGTTCATTCGACAAAAGCAACGATGGCGAAAGACCAGCACGTCGTTCATTCGACAATAGCAATGACAGCGAAAGGCCAGCACGTCGTTCATTCGACAAAAGCAACGAAGGTGAAAGACCAGCACGTCGTTCATTCGACAAAAGCGGTGAAGGTGAAAGACCAGCACGTCGTTCGTACGATAAAAGCAATGAAGGCGAAAGACCAGCGCGTCGTTCGTACGACAAAAGCAACGATGGCGAAAGACCAGCACGTCGTTCATTCGACAATAGCGTTGAAGGTGAAAGACCAGCACGTCGTTCGTACGATAAAAGCAATGAAGGCGAAAGACCAGCGCGTCGTTCGTACGATAGAAACAGTGACAGTGACAGTCCGCGCCGCACTTACGATAAAAGTGGCGATTACAAAAGAAGCGACCGCAAACCTGCGGCGAAGAATTATCCCGGCAGCAAACCCGGTCCTCCAAGTCCGGATGGAAGTATTCGCCTGAATAAATACCTTTCCAATTCCGGAATCTGTTCACGCCGCGAAGCGGACGAACTGATAGTTGCCGGCGCTGTTACCGTTAACGGAATTGTTGTTACCGAACTAGGAACCAAAATTTTACCTTCGGATAAAGTACAATATGGCAGCGATACCGTGCGCAGGGAAAAACATGTGTATGTGCTGCTCAATAAACCCAAAGGATATATTACAACAACTGATGATCCATACGACCGCAACACGGTAATGGCATTGGTTGCCGATGCAGGTAAAGAGCGCATTTACCCGGTTGGCCGCCTCGATCGCAATACCAGCGGGCTATTGCTGTTTACCAACGATGGCGAAATGGCAAAAAAACTTACTCATCCCAGCCATAAAATCCGCAAGGTTTACCATGTGGAACTCGACAAAGCACTTACCAAAACTGATTTGCTTAAAATCGGCGATGGAATAGAGTTGGAAGACGGCCTGGCCATGGTTGATGCCATATCCTACGACGAAAGCGGAAAAAGCAAGAAAGAAATAGGTGTTGAACTCCATTCGGGCCGCAACCGTATCGTTCGCCGTATTTTCGAAGCCCTTGGCTATGAAGTTGTAAAACTCGACCGCATGGTTTTTGCCGGCCTTAACAAAAAAGATTTACCCCGCAGCCGCTGGCGTTTCCTAACCGAA
Organism: Bacteroidales bacterium; assembly: GCA_038249705.1. Taxonomy (GTDB): domain Bacteria; phylum Bacteroidota; class Bacteroidia; order Bacteroidales; family UBA4417; genus UBA4417. The sequence goes on from JBBSDC010000126.1 coordinate 1,209, forward strand.
AAAGAAGTGAGTTTTTTACAGATGATAAAATAAGTTGGAAAGGAAAATGAGCAAAGAGAGCGTTTGTTAGCTTCAAAGGTTCAAATGCGTTCGGCATTCGCGCTCAAAGGTTCATAATCCTGGTTATTTAACAATAAAAAAAACAATCTCCATATAATGCGGAGTGACAAAAATAATTACCTTTGCACTCCAATTTGCCCCGGTGGCGGAATTGGTAGACGCGTCGGTCTCAAAAACCGATGAACTCTGTTCGTGCCGGTTCGATTCCGGCCCGGGGTACCAGAAATCAAATTCCCCGCTGTTTTCAGCGGGGAATTTTTGTTTGTAGGTCGGACATTGACATATTTTGTAATATATGACCGACATACAACCAGATAATAATTTATTTATGGAATCGGGTGCAAGCCTTTTTACTACTTTATCAAATTCTTTGCGCCTTATGCTGAATTAGATTTTGAAATCATGAAGGGATTTAATTTTATTAACCACCAGTGAAACTGGTGAGCCAGAACCTTGAATGGGTTCATTATCAGCACATTAAAGATATTCAACCCACTTGGGGTTGATCTGCTGCACCGGAGGTTATTGAAATTAAACGCCTTCGGAGCTTTTCAGCAGACCTAACTGTACAAATTCGTAACAATTCAGAAAAGGGAAAACTTTTAAACCTTCTTCCTGTTTGTATATACCTAACAAAATGGAACAATGGAACAAAAGAAATTATTTTCACCTGCCACTCTTGGCTCAACTGATGTTAAAAACCGCATTGTAATGGCACCTATGACCCGTTGCCGCGCAATAGGAAATATCCCAAATGATTTAATGGCCGAATTTTACAAACAGCGTTCAGGTGCCGGGTTATTAATTACCGAAGGCACATCGCCATCGCCAAACGGACTGGGTTATGCACGTATACCGGGCATTTTCAGCAGCATGCAGGTTGAAGGATGGAAAAAAGTAACAAGTGCCGTACACAAAGCAGGAGCTAAAATAGTTGTTCAGCTTATGCATACCGGCAGAATCAGCCATCCGCTCAATATGCCTGAAGGAGCCAGGATTCTTGCACCCTCAGCAGTAAAACCTGCCGGACAAATGTGGACTGATACCGCGATGATGCAAGATTACCCCGTGCCTACTGCAATGAATACCGACGATCTTTTACATGCCAAATCCGAATATGTTGATGCTGCATTAAATGCTATGGATGCAGGTTTTGATGGTGTTGAACTACATGGTGCCAACGGCTATCTGCTCGAGCAGTTTCTGTCGCCGGTTAGCAACATACGTACCGATGAGTATGGCGGAAGCATCGAAAACCGGTGCCGGTTTGTACTTGAAGTAGTTGCGGCTGTTGCTGAAGCAATAGGTGCTGATAAAACTGCTATCAGGTTGTCGCCTTACGGAGTGGCAAGCGATATGCCACACTATCCCGAAATTAGTGATACATACGAATACCTTTCGAAAGAACTTAACACACTTGATATTAGCTATATTCACCTGGTTGATCATTCGGCAATGGGAGCCCCGGCAGTGCCTGCTGAAATGAAACAAGCCATCAGGAATAATTTCAAAAACACTATTATCCTTTCGGGTGGATACGATAAAGAGCGGGCTGTAGCGGATATTGAAACCGGACTGGGCGATTTGGTTGCTTTTGGACGTCCATTTATCAATAATCCTGATCTGGTCGAAAGGCTCAGGAATGATAATCCATTATCGCAGGACCTCAAAATGGATCTTTTTTATACCGCCGAAGAAAAAGGATATACCGATTACCCGTTTTCGAATTCCTGATGTGACAATAGTCAAGCAATATAAGTAATATCGTAAAGCCTGCCAGTATTTATACAGTGGCAGGCTTTTTAGCAATCAGATTTCCTTTGCTTTTGCGAAAACCTCATGCATAAAAAAACCGGCTTTTGGAGCCGGAATTTTTTCCTATAAAATTGGATTTTGCTATTTGCTTACACTAACCACAAGCACTTTCGACAAACTCCAGAATTCTTTCTGATTGGTAATAATCAAGCTGTCGGATAAGTTTTTACCGGTCAAACGGTATGAAGTTTTTGGATGTGAGGTTAAAATTTTCATTTTATCCTTCATGATTGGAAGTGAAACCAATTTGGTAATATCTACCTTGGTGAAATAGCTTTTATCCATTTCAGGAGCCAGTTCTTTTGTACGTCCCAGGCCAATAAATCCACCCTCTTTTGTCACAATTTTTCGTTGCTCCAAGTAATATGCAGTTCCTATTACATAATAAGCAGTATTGAGTTCAGTAGTTTTAGCATCGATAACTTCCTGCCTTTGTGCATTTTGCGTGCTCAAATTATCAACATTTGCATTTAAATCAACCACTTTGGTTGTTAAATCAGTAACCTGAACATTCATTTTTGTAAGATCATCTTTAAGCAATGCAATCTGTAAATCCTTTTCTTCTATCTGTTTTGTCAAATTTTCAACCATCTTTTCAAGTTCAATCGAATGAACACCTGATTGTTTCAGTTTCGATCTTAATGAGGCTACCAATATCTTATTATCCTGCTGCAGCTTATAAATCATATTTATATCGCTGTTGATCTGATCCTTGGTTCTGGTTTTAATTTCGGAGTTGCCTTCTACATTTTTGCTGATAATTTTTTCTTTCATCTTTATCGAATCCAGGTTCGACTGAATATCGTTAAAGGCATTAACAAAATCGATAACAGTTGAATCTTTAACAAATCCGAGAGAAATCAGGCTGTCATTTTTTGCCTTCAACATGGCAATTTCTTCATTTTTTTGATTGCATCCTGCTGTCAGCATAATAACTGGCAGTACCAGAACGAGAAGTAATCTTTTCATAATTTTGGTTTTAGTTTGGGTTTATTGGTTTAGTTATCTGAGTAGAAAGGAGTTTAAGATTAGCTATTATTTCAACTTTGCGAAACTGTTTTTTTTCGTTGCACAAATTTACAATGTCAAACTGTTGTACTCCTTACACAATTTCTGTTAATATTTATATAATTCACGCATTAACAATGCTTTTATTAGTACTTATATTTCTAATACTGCTAAATTCAGTCAGCGGATACTAACTTCAAAAAATTACAAAATGGGTTTTGCGCCCATATATACTCTGAGGAATAGGGAAGTAAGCCCCAGAACCAGAAGCAAATGGATAAATGCACCCATATTGAATACAAAAAAACCTACTGCCCATGCGGCAACAAGGAGTAGCGAGATAAAATAAAATACATTGCTCATAGCATTTAGTTTTAGTAAAGGGTTAAATCACATTTTTTGCATTTAAAAAGATGTTGCAAAAAGCTTTTAAAATTTCCGTATCAATAGCTAAAGTTTAAAATGGAATTTTACACTTAGGTCAAGTTCCGGTGTTTTGTATCTGCATCCGAAAAGCAGCTACAGCAATAGAACAAAGGTAGAAGCAAGTGTTACTGTGTATGCTACACAATTACTCAAATATGTTACAACATTCACACATTACATTATTAATGCTGCTATAAAACAGATGTTTCATTAAAAGTAACCTTTGCAAAAGCTTAATAAGTGTGAATCATGTAACTTATCTCCAAAAATATATAACTCTGCACGCAATACCTGATATTACCTTTGAAGTGAATTTAAACCCCCTGATTATGCCACTCTTAACCATTTTACTCGTATTAATTGCCGCAGGTGTTATCCTTTGGGTAGTAAACAATTATATCCCCATGCAGGCCACGATTAAAAGAATTTTAAACATCGTTGTTGTGCTTGTTGTAATTGTTTGGCTTCTTAAAATATTTGGCCTTTTCAGTTACCTTACGAATATTACTGTCTAAAAAAAAAATACAGAAGGCATTTACTGACAGTTACATTCATAAATTTCATTATCAGGTAATTATGTCGGAAAACATTTAGTTTACTGATCGAAACCAATTTAAAAAAATCAACTTATGAATCTGAAACGAATCTTTGGCACATTGCTCACCTTGCTTGGAATAGGTGGGCTTATTTACACTGCAGTGGTATTTGTGAATACTTCGGGAGGTACCCGCGACATTAAAGCACTCATAATCTACGGTGTGCTCGGAATTATTTTTTTTGCAGCCGGCATAAGCCTTGTGCGCACAACGAAAGACGAATCATAATATTTTCAGCGTCAATCAGAACAATAGTCCGTTAAATTTTTATTTCACGCCAAGATGCATGCAAAGACGCAAAGTGTTGATTTTCCATTCATGTTGATAGACTTTTTTTACGGGTTAGAATATCAAACACTTAGAAATTTCTAACGATGTATTGTCAGAAGATGAAAATTATAAAAAAATATACTTTTGTATTTCTGTGCCTTGTATTTCTTTTCGCAGTTACATCCTGTGTTGTAACTCCCAGGCACGACAATGGCAAACACAAGGGCTGGTATAAAAAATCCAGTAATCCTAACAATGCCAATTCCACAAATCCAGGGAAATCTAAGGGTAAAGGTCATAAATAGCCTCAGAGCATTTTCAGCTCATCCACTTCAATTTTGTGCTTTATGATCTGAACGGAATATTCGTTCGGAATTATTTTTTGCCCGTGCGTTTCGGCATAAACCTTTGTAAACTCCGCACCGAAATAGAGTATAATTGCCGAATAGTACACCCACACAAGTATGAGGATAACCGATCCGGCAGCTCCATACCATGAGCCAATTGCAGAGCGGCCGAGATATGCCCCGATTGCAAATTTGCCAATCATAAAAAGAACAGTAGTAAAAGATGCCCCGATAAGGCAATCGCGAAGAGCAAGTTTTCCGTCGGGCAAAAATTTAAAGATAACGGTAAACAAAAGAGTTATGATAAGGAATACGACAAACAGGTTCATAGCATAAAACAAAAACACAGCATCTTTGGGGAAATATCCGGCCAGCCGGTTGTTCAGCACATCCATCAGTGAGTTTATAATTAAGCCAACCAGCATTAAAAACCCTACCGAGCCTATCATTGAAAACGACATCAGGCGATTTTTAATAAACTTGATGAAACCACGTTTGGGTTTAGCTTTCAGTCCCCATATAAAATTGATGGAATCCTGAATTTCGACAAATACGCCCGAAGCTCCTATCAGTAAAATGGTTACACCGAAAGTGGTGGCAAATACCGAACTGTGCGAAAGCTTTACATTTTTAATTATATCCTGTATCTGGATTGCAGCCGCATTGCCAACCAATCCGTTAATCTGTCCGAAAAGTTCGCCACGTACAGCTTCGGCTCCAAAAAAAACACCGGATAAACTTATAATAATGATAAGCAGCGGAGGCAGGGAGAAAATAGTGTAATAGGACAATGCAGCACTCAGCTTCACGCCTTCATCATCAATAAAACCGCTAAAAGTTTCTTTTAGAAGGAACCATATCTTTTTTGAAGTGGATTTTATCCGCAGAAATTTGAGTTGAATGGGTTTCATATTCATGGTTTCAGAATTTCAAGATTCATAGTACAGAGTTTCAGGTTTTCAACATCAGGAACACTTGTGAAATCCATATTTCAGTTCATTTCAGGAAATTGAAACCTGAAACCTGAAACAAAAAGAACAACAAAGGCAGTGCTAATTTACTGAAAAAGGACAACGGACGGTTTCCCGATTTCGAAATCACGGAATCCGAAATCGGCAGAGCGGAACGAGTTAGTTTTGATAATATTTTGCCCTTGACCCGGAATCATAGGGTAATAGGCAATGGAAAGCTGAAATGTGTTGATTATCAGATGTTCATTTTTAAGTAATAAACCCAACCCTATTTGCGAATAAAGCCGGCTGTTACTAAATCCGGCTTGGGAATCGCCAAGTTTACCAAACGAAAAAGTTACATATGGGCCAAAACGAAAACCTATAAAATTCCAGGGTGCATAGGATTGAGTTTGCAGTGTGAGCATTATACGCCTGCTTCCTGACAATGATGTGCTGTTAAATCCATCCAATCCATAGCCATCGTTCAGCGTAAGGCTATCGAATAAATACCGTTTTATACCAAAGGTTAGCTGAGGTTTTACAAACTGCCTGAATTTCCATTTCCCAATTTCGGCCAATCCAGTAAAATAGTTAAGGCCTATTGTAAAAACACCTTGCTCAACCGCTGAGCCACGTATAAAAGTTCCGTATTCGCTGTTAAAACTCAGGTATCCCCATGGGTAATAATTGCCTGAAGAAATACGTGCCCCGAAATAAAACCGCCCACCGGAACTCCTATTCTGATAGCCACCTGTAATACTATAAACTCTTCCGACAGGAACGTCTTCCGTTAATCCGAATTTAAAAATGTATTTATCCTGAACGTATTTGCGGGCTGAAATACCAATGCTTGACATGTAAAAATTTTCGTCCGAAAAATAATGCTCCGGATCATAGGCGGTATCAGGCTTTTCGAGATATCGCGACCGTAAAAAACGAAAAGCAGAAATAAAATTAGTTGTACGGTCATTTTCGGTATTCCCTTTAAAAAGTTGTACGGCATTTCCTACCCAATAATCCTGTGTATTACGTTTGAATTGCTGTATTACGATACCTGAATCGCTGGTGTTTAAGTAAACCTTGCGGAATTGCTGCATATAATTTGCTCCGGCTGCCCATTTTGCAAAAGGCGAGAAAAACGGGCGATCAGCAGCTACACTGCGGGTATAATTTCCGGATTCGTCAGTGCCCAGGTGTATGGTTGAGTTAATATACGTGTTCTTAATATTGGGGATGTAGTAGTCAACATTGTAGGCATAAAGCTGTGAGTTATGATTCCAGGTAAATTCGTTCCGCGATTCGTGACCCAGACCCATAAAGTTTTTATCTTCCAAACCGAGGGTGACGCTCGATTTTGAGGCAGCAATGCGTGGCATAAGACTCCACTTATCCAGTTCGCGGATAAAAATATCAACAGAATCGGAATTTTTAGCTGTAGCTATCACATAAAATGAAACATCAGTTACAAATCCCATACCGCGTATCAGGCGCTCCGATTCTTTAACAAGCAATGAGTCGAAAACCTGATTTTGCCTGATAAGCAGAAGATTACGAATGGCTATCCGCCGGGATTTGATATGCAGTATATTGCCGTTTTTGGAAATGAAGTTTGGGGGCCGTACAATAGTGTCGGCAATTGAATATCCGAAAGGATCAAGTGTTTCGATATTTATCTTCCTGATAATTTTACCTTCGAAAGCGCTGTATGGTTTCCGGATGAGTTTTTTGTAAGCTTTTTTCTTATCCTGATTTTTTGATGAACTAACTGCAACAGGGTTAAAAACCATCCGGTAAGCGAATTTGGTAAAATTTCGTTTCAGCGAAAAGGATTCAATACTCTTATAAACTTTTGTTGAATCTGGTTTAGCAGGAGTCTTTTGGGCAAATGCAAAATTACTTGTTACAACGGGAACAAAAAGCAGTATGAATAGTATTTTGATCCATGTTTGCATTTACTTTTTCGAATTGTGAGCAGAAGAATATTTATGCTCATGTACCAATGATTTAAAAGAGTGCTTGTTAAGCAACAAAATCACTACCACATGAAGGCTGGCTCAATTAACAAGTGTTTTTTTGAATTCATCTGTATTATTTTAAAGTATCCTGCTTTAATCCTTCAATTCGCTTTTTTTCATCCTCTTTAGCCTTATTTTTGAAATATCGCCTAAGCAATATATTATGTTTAAGTGCTTCCATGTTTTCGTCAAGGCTTTTGGAACTGTTTTTCAGATTGATAAGCGTTTGGTCAATATTGTTGGCACTTGAGGTATCATTAATCAATTTGCTGATGATACCATTGCCGCTGTTAATATTAACCATAATATCTTCAAGTTGTTGAGTGGAAACTTCGGCGTTACCTGCTGTTACCTGAAAGCTGGACATGATTCCGGAAATATCTTCCTTTGTATCGGTAATAATAGCTCCCAGACCGTTGGAACTGGTTTTAAAATTCAAAATGGTTTGATTAATATCTTCCGCAATAATAGTATCGTGAATTAACCTGCCCAGCGTTCCCCGCCCGCTGTTTACTTTCAGCATCACCTCCGCAAGTTGCTGAGTAACTACTTCGGCATGTTTTGCCGAAACCTGAAAACTTGCCACAATATCATCCATTTCAACAGGCTCGCCCGAAGCAAGTTGCTGCCCTTCTTTTACCAAAGGAGCATCGGAACTGCCTTGCGAAATAATCAGCAGCCTATCGCCAATAAGCCCTTCCGAACCTATGGCAACTTCGCAATCAGTTTTTATAAACTGACGTATCTCTTTTCTAATCAGCATATCAACCTTTACGGTGGAATCGTTGATGATACTTATATTATCGACAGTTCCAACATTTATTCCGGAAAACCGTACGTTATTACCAACCTGCAGTCCACTTACGTTGTAAAAAGTTGTTGTAATTTTAAATACAGGATTAAAAAGGTTTTTCTGCTTACCTATAATGAATATGGCCAGCACGAAAAGCGCCAGTCCGCCGGCTACGAATAAGCCTAAGCGTACTTTATATTTTTGAGAGTGAGATTCCATTGGGGTTAGGATTTTGGGGTTGGGGGTTGGTGATTTTTAGTTAAAAAACGACTTTATCAACTGATCGCTTGAGTTTTCGAAATCCTTCAGCTTGCCTTCTTTATATACTTTCCCATCTGCTAACATTATCATTCGGTTTGCAGTGGCGAGTGCACATTTTATGTCGTGGGTAATGATGATGGATGATGTTTTGTATTTTTTCTGCACATCGTTTATAAGCTCGCTTATTTCATCAGAAGTAACTGGATCAAGTCCTGTAGTAGGCTCGTCGTATAACATGATAAGCGGATCTACAACTATGGTTCGAGCCAGACTAATGCGTTTGCGCATGCCACCTGACAGCTGCGAAGGCATTTTGTTTAATGCGTCAGCAAGACCAACATTTTCGAGAACTTCATTTATTTTATCTGCCATTTCTTTAGCTGTGAGATTCTTTTTTATCCGTTGCAACGGAAATTCAAGGTTCTGTTTTACGGTCATGGAGTCGTACAAGGCACCGCTTTGAAAAAGGAAACCTATTTTCTGCCTCAATTCGCTAAGTTCTTTGTAGCTCAATGAATTAACATTTTTATCAAACACATTAATTGTTCCGCTATCCGAGTGCAGAAGTCCGACAATACATTTTATCAGCACCGATTTCCCACTCCCTGATTTGCCAAGAACAACAAGATTTTCGCCATTAAAAAGTTTCAGCGAAAGATCACTTAAAACCTGTTGGGTTCCGAATGATTTCCTCAGATTAGTAATTTCAATAACCGCCTCTTTGTCATTTGCTGTTTGCAAAATGTTTCCGGCATTTTTAGTTTCCTGTTCTTCTATCATAGCATATCCGTAATTTGAACAGCAATTACATCAACTATAATAACCAGCAGCGATGCCAGTACAACAGCCGAATTTGCTGCAATTCCAACACTTTCGGTTCCGCGTCCGGCATTATACCCTTTGTAGGTTCCTACCAAGCCTATCACAGCTCCGAAAAAGAACGATTTGATAACGGCAGGAATAAAATCGATAAAATCGATAACGCTGAAAGCCTGTGAGAAAAACAACGAAAAAGTAACTTCGCCTTTAATATTAGCGCCTAACCAGCTGCCTAAAATGCCAAATCCATCAGCATAAAGAATTAATATCGGTATCATAATGGTTGCCGCCAGCACACGGGTTACTACTAAAAACCTCATGGGATTGGTTGATGATACTTCCATGGCTTCAATCTGTTCGGTAACTTTCATTGAACCAAGTTCAGCGCCCATGCCCGAACCGATTTTTCCGGCACAGATGAGGGCTGTAATTACTGGTCCCATTTCGCGTATCAATGATACAGCCACCATTCCGGGAAGCATGCTTACAGCACCAAAATCAATAAGTACAGGCCGCGATTGTATGGTGAGTACCAGACCCATAATGGCACCGGTAACCGATACAAGTGGTAACGATTTATATCCTATTTGAAAACACTGCCTGAAAAACTCCTTAAATTCGAAGCCCTTCGAAAATGTTTCTTTGGTTATACGGGAAACAAACAGAATAACATCAGCAAATTCAGTTAAGAAACTGCTTGCCGCTTCGGTTTTTGCCAGCGTTTTATCGCTGAGTTTGCTCATGGATTGCACGGTAGCAACCCGGATTTTCGGAATAACCTTTTTAACAGGATTTATGCTGTTTGTTTTATCCATGCTTTAGGCTGTGATTTTTACGTAACTCTTAGAAGACAAAATAGTAATGTGATACTCTCTGCAATATATTATGAAAAGAATATTTCACATAAATTCATTTCAACAAAATTACTTGCAAGGCACTATACATGTGTTACATAACTTTTCAATTAAGTTACATGATT
>JBBSDC010000127.1:0-11391 GCA_038249705.1 Bacteroidales bacterium
ATCGCCATGTTTTACAGCTTCTTCGGTACTTGCAAGAAGAATGATATTGATCCGCAGAAATGGATTACCTATGTCATCAATAACATCAACGATACAAAAGCCACTCAACTTAATGAACTGCTGCCGCAATTTATTGACAAAAATCTACTCGCCTGAGATGGGGTTGCTGGGGCGGATACTTCCAGCACATCAAAATATTATCATGCCCACTTACAATTGAGGAAGTTATTTTGAACGTTTCACTAACTTTGTGGTTTAAACCTTTTACCCACACACTCAAAATATATGGAGCGATATATTGCATTTTTACGCGGAATTAATGTTTCCGGTCACAAGATTATTAAATAAAAATGTTGCGAAAGGCAGCATCAGAGGCAGGTTTCGGTGATGTAAAAACTTATATTCAGAGTGGAAATCTAATTTTTACAGCAGATGAAAGCGATGAATATCATTTGATCCGGCGAATAGAAGACCTGGTTGAAATGCAATTTGGATTTCGCACGGATGTTATAGTACGAAAGCGAAGTGATATAGAAAGCACAGTGAATTTACCGCTTTACGACCCAATGAAATCGGATGATGAAAAGAGGTATTATATCACTTTCCTGAAACAGGAAGATACGCATGCTCTGGAGTTTCCTGTCCCGTTGCTTACATTTGGGTAGGATCCGTAAACAGCGACGTAAAAAACTATAAAGTTTCGACTCGATAAAAGGCAAAATGATACGTTCGACATTATTACTCAGCAGATAATTAATTTTATGATGGAGATTTATTTTGTAACGTTGCAACTCCAGACAATGGACTACGCGGACAAAATTTTTCATAATTGACACTTTTTCGTGCGCAGACAATTTGGACAGAAAGGGAAATAAATAAATCATTTAATTGCATACTTATGATAGCAATTGCAAAATGGACCGTCATACTTTTTGGAGTGTTTATTATTTTCGCAGGATTTCTTATGCTCTTTGCTCCAGCAAAAGCAAGGGAGACTTTAAGGAAAGCGGGGAGTACAAATTTTATAAATTATGCAGAAATAACAATAAGAATGATTCCTGCAATCGGACTGATTCTATATTCGGACTATTCAAAATATCCTGACATATTTAAAATTTTTGGCTGGTTTATGCTTGGTACTTCTCTTGTTTTATATTTTGTTCCTCGAAAACAACACCATAGCTATTCTTTAAAGAGTGCAGATATTTTGAAACCTCTTTATTTTCGTATGTTGTCACCATTTGCATTTATTTTTGGGTCTGCAATTATTTATAGCGTTTTCTAAGTACCTGAGGAAAAAGTTAACAAGAGACAAAATTCAAATATTTATGGGTGGCGCAGGCGGACGTAATAATACCAAGGGCTTCGGCGAGTCTGATATATTTTATTCGGACACCAGTGTTTCGGAATAATTCAAATACCACATTAAGCGATTTATAACTTTACAAAATGATATTGTACTTATTTCTTCTTTCGTGTAAGGTCGAGCAAACCATTTATAATAGTTAAAGGATGTGCCGGATTGCCCGGGATATAAAGATCGACATCATATTTATCAAGGAAACTGCGGTCGAGAGCCGGGCTGCCGGTAAAAATACCTCCGCTGATAGCATCGGTTCCAACCAGCACAATTACTTTTGGGTCAGGAGTGGCATCGTAGCAAATCTGAAGCGCTTCGGCCATATTCCTTGTTATCGGACCAGTAATAACAATTCCATCGGCATGGCGGGGCGAAGCGACAAACTCAATTCCGAAACGTCCCATATCGAACTGCACATTATTTGATGCGTTTAGCTCCCACTCACAGCTGTTATCGCCTCCGGCCGAAACCTGTCGCAATTTCAATGATCGTCCGAACAATTTATGAATTTCTTTCCTTACACTATCCGGATTAACCGAAACCGGCTTATCCTCCCCTTCTTTAATTACAAGGCTTTCGCGCTCGTTGGCTGATATTTTATAATCGGTTGTAAACTTGATTTTTTCGGGAAACCGCATCGCGCATTCGCCACAAAATGTACATTTACCCAAATCGATACGCACCGGATTAACCGAAATTGCATTAACAGGGCAAATTTCCTGCAATTCTTTTTCATCGGCTTTTACAGTGCTTATCACCGGCCTTCCTCTGAAAATGCCAGGCACTTTTGCTGTTGTAACATCAGGTATAAACTGTTTGCCCTGGTGATAAAGAATTTTGGCGTTGTTGTACATGGGTGTAATGGTGAAAAGTGAAAAGTGTAAAGTGAAAAGTGTAAAGTGAAGAGTGAAAAGTGAGTTGGGAGCCCTAACCCCTGAATCCTAACCACCAAAACCTTTACAAATCATGTCCGCTATACGACAAATTGAAGCTTTTGTTGCAGATCGGGAAGTCGGAAATTTCGTTGTTCCTCACTGCCAGCGCTAATGCCAGCCAGTTGTGGAACGATGGATCTTTGATTTTATAATGTTTCAATTCGCCATCCGCACCGGTAATGGCACAATGGCATATTTCGCCACGCCAACCTTCAACCAGCGAGAGTGCAAACAAATTAGCTCCGGGTATTTTCATAGGTTTTAACACTTCATTATCAGGCACATTGGCAATTAGCAAACGTATATGTTTCATCGATTGAAATACCTCCTCTTTGCGCACTTGCACGCGCGAATACACATCGCCGTGGCGTTTTATTACCGGTTCGTGATTAAGTTCCGGATACAGGCTGTGCGGATGCGACAAACGGATATCGCGGCTAATACCGCAAGTCCGCGCCACCATTCCCACGCTTCCCATACTCCGGGCATCGTCCTCAGAAACAACCCCTGTTCGTTCGAAACGCGAAAGGGCACTGGGCAGGCTGAACAGTTCCTGAATCATTTCGGTAAAATCAGGTTCAAAAGTATCGAGTACTTCGGTGAGTCTGACAGCAAGGGCTGGCGTAAACGGAAATTTATTATGTCCGGGTCGGATATGCCCTTTTGATAAACGGTTTCCACCCCATTCCTGCATAAAATTAACGATCGGGGTGCGTAACCTGCCAAATACCGAACTACCCAATTGATAGGCAATATCGGTACAAACGGCACTCAGGTCGCCGGTATGTATGGCAATGCGCTCCAGTTCAAGAGCAATGGTGCGGGCAAAATCAATATCGCGTGAAGTCTCAAAACCACTTAAACTTTCCCACACATGCGAAAAAGCGGTTGTATGCCCAACGGCAGTATCTCCTGCTATATTTTCGGCCAGGGTTGACAGCTGACTTAATTGTTTCTTTTCCAAAAACAGTTTCTCAATACCCCTATGCTGATACCCTAATTGTATTTCGAGGTGCAGTATCTGTTCGCCGTTGCAGATAAATCTGAAATGGCCCGGTTCAATAACCCCGGCATGTATAGGCCCCACTCCTACTTCGTGAAGCTCCTCACTGTCAATGGAATAAAACGGATAATCGGCTATTCCAATAGTTGAATCAGCATTATCATGCGGAAACCTTACCGGCTTTAACCAGGGATGACCGGAATATTTCAATCCGAAATTTTCATGTATCTCGCGTTCGAATTTCTCAAAACATAAATTTTTTGCTGTAAAAGAAGCAAGTTCGTCCGAGGCTTCAACCAGGCATGACGACACGTAAACAGTATGATCGACATCATCGGCGATACAACACATTAGTTTTATCTTTTCACCCGCACTGTACCCATAATAATTAACGCAATGCCTTGCCGTATTTTCAGCTACCAGGCCTGTATTCAATACCAAAAACGAATTGTAAGGAACTTCAGGAATATCTGAGATTGGAACTGACTGGTTGTTTTTTATGATTAAGTAATGCATGGGATTTTTTTGAAGGGGTTGGGGTTAAAAGGTACGATTTGAGAGGTACGATTTGAGAGGTACGATCTACGATTTACGAGGGACGATGTGGGTTTGTGGGTTTGGGGATTTTTTAACCACTGAGGCACTAAGAACACAAAGAGACACTAAGTAGTTACGAGGAGTATGAATTTGTGATTTGTAATTTGTGATTTGCTGAAGCGAAGCGGAAGTTGGAGTGTAACATAAACCAAGTTACAGCATGGTGACGCCCTGCGTCATGATTTGTGATTTGGGATTTGTGAATTGTGGATTTAATAAACAGGTAACAAACTCACACTTTCTTTCAGTAACTGAACAAATATTGCCGGAGGATTGAGTCCAAGGTAAACCGCAAATGCAAGCAACAGGAACTGCGAAAAGGATTCCCAGGGAGATATTTTTTCAACATTCGAATCATCAAATCCAACGGCAGGGATGAAAAGAACTTTAAAAATATTCTTCCCGAAGGACCATATGATCATGGTAAGAAGCAGAAGTACAGCTATCAAAAGAATGATTTGTCCTGCATCGAACAATGATTTAAAAATCAGAAATTCGCTTACAAAAAGTCCGGATGGCGGCATGGCTGTCGAACTGATAAACCCCAGCAGCAGCACCATGGCACCAGTTGCATTGTATTTAAAGTAATTCCCGACATGGTATATGCTTTTGCTCTGAAAAACACGGTACAACTGATTAAACTGAAAGAAAAGGCTCGCCTTCACAAAAGCATGCAATACAACGTGCAGAACAGCAGCATAATACCCTATCCCTCCGGCGGCTACTCCCAGCATTACGATCCCCATATGCTCAATACCGGAATACGCGAACATACGTTTGATATTTTTCACTTTCATCATGTAAACCGTTGCTACGAATAGCGACAGAAAAGCAGCTGAACCTACTACCAACTGAGCCCAATGCAGCAGCGGAGTGTTGGCAATTACAATGTAAAAGCGAAAAATGCCTACAAAGCCTAAATTCATCAGTACACTTGCCAGTAGAGCACCGGCAGGCGCAGGAGCGGTATCTTTGGCATCAATCCCGGCGGTAAACATAGGAACCAATCCAAGTTTTGCAGTAAAACCGGTGAAAATAAACAGGAACGCCATCCTGAGCCATACAGGGTTCAGCTCATTGCTTTTAGCCAGCAGGTTACTGTACGAAAGGTCGTAGCTGCCAGCATGTTGCAGCGCAAGACTAAGGAAAAGTATCCCGATAAAAATAAATATGATGCTGATGGCACAAATAAAAACATATTTCCAGGTTCCTTCGAGCGCCAGTTTATTACGGTGGTGATAAATGAGTGCTGAGGCGCTCAGGGTCGTTATCTCGGTAAAAATCCAGGTAACTGCAATGTGGTTTGAAAGATATCCTGCACTGATAGCTGTAATCAGCATCACCAGGGCAGAAAGGTAAATTGCCCTTGTCTGGGCATTTTCATGATGATTTTCGATATAAATCCTGCTGTGCATCGCGGCAGGAATGGCAATAATACTGAGCGTAACCAGCAGCAACAATCCGAGCGAATCGTAAGTAAAATAAACCAGTTCGGTAACACCGATATTTAAAAATGCATGGATTGTAAACACCGACTGTAGTATGAGAAAAAGCCCGGTAAGTGAATATTCAATCGTCTTATTCCTGGTAAAAAACAAGGCAACTACAATGGCTAAGGCTCCTGACAAATAAATTCCAATCATCGTTTTCCTGGTTTTGCCTGTTAATAATCCTTTAAGTTACTGAGCTGATCCACATCTACATCTTTAAAAACATCCCCGATTTTATTAAGGAAAATTCCCAGTATCAGCACACTGGCAAAAATATCAAGCAGAATCCCAAGGTTTACCAACATCGGCATTTCGTTACCAACAGCCAGTGAAAGCACAAAAACACCGTTTTCAATCACCATATAACCCATAACGTGAGTGATAATTTTGCGGCGGGTTGCAATCAGGTAAAGTCCGAAAAATAAAGTCGAAAGAGCCACTACAAAGAAAATTTTATCCAGGTGAACATCCTTTATCGTATTGGAAATCAATATAGTTACCACAACAATAAAGGTGGTGATTACCAGCGACACAAAATTGGGCAGAAAAGGCTCAGCTTCGCGGGTAATATTATTCCGCTTAAGCAGATAAGCTAAAAACATAGGCACAGCAACCGATTTAAATACAATTGTTTCCAAAAGGATCAGCACCAGGTTGAGGGTATTAATTTCGTTCAGTTGTATGAAAACCACGAAGAAAAGCAATACACCCTGCAAGGCCAGTACTTTAATATAGGTCATCAGCCGGTTGGCGATAGCCATGTAAAAAAGCGTTATAATAAAGGTAATTAAAAGTACATGAATCATCGTACAAAGTTGTATTTAAACAGTTTACATGAATTTTTGAAGTATCAGCAGCACTCCGAAGAAGATAAGCAGGCTCACCGAAGTAAGTGCTACTATAAACTGCGGATTGTGGCTCATCCTGAACCTTGCCATAAACGATTCAATCAATCCGATTGTAACCGCCATCAGGAATTGCATGGCAAAAAACGCTGTGATCGAATACTGGTAAGGTATTACGCCAATAAACAGGTTCACGATAAGTGCGCCGTACATGGCAAATTTGAGGTAACCGGCAGTAAGTATAAGTCCCAGATCGAAACCACTGTTATCCAAAATCATAACTTCATGGATCATAGTGAGTTCAAGGTGTGTTTTCGGATCGTCGATGGGCATGCGGCTGCTTTCGATCATGGCAATCATCAGCAGAACAAATGTAGCCAGTGCTGCAAGAGCATAGCTGATCTGCGAACCGATGTGAAGGGCAGCAAATATTTCCTGAAACGATGTATGCCCTGATAACAATGCCAGCGAGCCCATCAGAATAAAAAATGCAGGCTCGGCAAACATCGAATACAAAGCTTCGCGGCTGGCTCCCATGCCTTCGAAACTGCTACCTGTATCCATGGCTGCGATAATACTGAAAAACTTACCCAAAGCCAGGACATAGGCGAAAAAGATAAAATCGCCTTCAAAACTTAACACCCCGGCAGATTGACCGAAAGGAACCACCAGCATAGCCATGATGACAGAAGCAAAATAAATGGTTGGCGCAATCTGAAAAACGAAACTGGTCGTTTCACTAATCACCACTCCTTTGCGGAACAGCCGGATCACATCAAATACAGGTTGCATTATCCCCGGCCCTTTGCGACCCGATGCCAGGCTTTTTGTACGGATAACAATACCCGTAAAAAAGATGGAAGCAACTAAAATAAGTAGTACACTCAGCATGGTTATAACTGTTTTAAGAATTCGAAAAATGTTGTAATGTTTTGATAAATAATCGGAATACTTAAAACGGCAAGGATAAAAATTACCCCGTACAGTATGTAGATTTGGAGTTTCCCGTTGTTTAAAAAAGTAAAACGACCCATAAATGATTTGTTTGCTTTTAACGGACTGTCTATCAGCCATTTCTCAACTTCATCGTAAGGATATGTGTGGTATTTCCCTTCGGATGGGAATATTCCGTGGATTTCCTCTTCGTGTTTCCCGATAAGCAGAAATGGCGCAAAAAGTTTGCTGTATGTCCGTACGAACGAACCCGCGGTATATTGCTGTTTCGAAGTTGGTGCTGCATAACCACAACCCCAGGTAGGACCAGTTTCGGCTTTGCGATGACTAAGGGCAAATTTCCTTATCAATAATATACTGATTACAAGCAGTATAAATATCCACGCTGTCAGGCTAATACGCTGTAAAGCTTTAAAAGCATTTATATTTACAAGGTTAACATGAGTTGTAAATGAAGCAGTAAAAAGGCTGACGGGGTGCGACAAAAGCCTGATAAATTCCATCGGAAACAACCCTATCAGAAGGATAACGGCTGCCAGCGCATACATGGGTAAAAGTTGCAGGAACGGAACTTCGTGGCATGTATCAGGCAGCTTTTGCCGTTCAGTTCCCAGAAAAACCACTCCGAATGCTTTTGTAAAGCATAACATTGCCAGACCGCCGATCAAAGCCAGCCCGGCAGTGCTGAATATCGCCACCAGCAGCGAAAGCAGCGTAGCATCCAGCAACCAGTTGTAAAGACCTGTATAAATGATAAACTCCGAAATAAACCCGTTAAAGGGTGGAATTCCGCAAATGGCGATGGCAGCAATTAAAAAGAGCACGGCAGTATGAGGCATTCTTTTAACCAGTCCACCCAGTTTTTCAATATCCATAGTGTGTGTTGCCTGGTAAACATTTCCGGCAGTATAAAAAAGCAGGGATTTGAAAAGCGAGTGGTTCAATGTGTGCAGCAGCGCGCCTGCAAATCCCAGCGTAGCCATAACCTGGTTACCGTTTCCAATGCCGATGCTTCCGATACCAATTCCAATACCGATAATTCCTATATTTTCAATGCTGTGGTATGCAAGCAGCTTTTTAAGGTTATGCTGAATTATGGCAAGCATCACACCATATAAACCTGAAACCATGGATACAATAAGGATGATATATCCAACGGTAACCAAATCCGTTTTTATAACCAGCAGCATACGCATGATACCAAATATCCCTATTTTAATGATGACGCCCGACATCATGCCCGAAACATGCGAAGGAGCTGCCGGATGCGCGTATGGCAACCAGGTGTGGAAAGGTACAAATCCGGCTTTAAAGGCAAAAGCGACGAAAAAAGTAAGGAAAAGCAACAGTGATGCCGGTCCGGGGAGTGATGCCGTATAAGTAGTAATCGCTTCAAAATCATAACTACCGGTTTTATTTGCAACCCATAAAAACCCAATCATCAGAAAGATAACTGAGAAATGGGCCTGAATCAGGTAATTGATGCCGGCTTTTATGGTGGCCATATGCTCATGATCAAAAATAATAACCACGAAGGATGCAAGAGCCAGTATTTCCCAGGCAATAAGAAAAACAAAACTATTCTGGATTGCGCACACACTCACTATTGCAGCATGTTGTATAAGCAGTGAAATACTGTGTAACGAGAGGTTGTTATGTTGCTCTCGATATGCTTTCATGTAAAATAAACCATAAAACCCACCGGTAACAAATACCATGTTTATGATAAGGATAAACCAACCCGATAATGCGTCAATCCGTAAAGGTATTTCGCCGGTAACATAACTTCCGGGAAGTACAAAGTTGAATGATTCACCTTGCAGGCTATGGATTGCAAAATAGCCTGACAGCAAAGCGTTTATCACCAATAAAACAAACGTCATTATTCCCTTCCAGTTCGATTTAAGAAAAGGGATAAGGAGCATACCTGCGAAAGGTAACAGGACGAATGCTGCAACCAGATTCATGATACAACATTAAAAACCGTGAGAATAAACATGGCAAGTATAAAAACGATGCCATACAACACATACGACTGTATGCGACCATTCTGAATAAAGCTGAAATAATTTACTGACCAGTTTAATCGGCGGGTAAATGGCTGGATAAAATTCTGTTCGAAGAAATCGAAATAATGCGAAACATACGATCTTTCGGAAGGGAATATCTCACCTTTTTCTATTTCGGTATAATGTTTTTTTTCGATAAGCAGGAAGTTGAAAATTTTGCCCAGTGGTTTTGAAAACGCTTTGCCGGTGTATTGCTGACGGCTGTCCGCAGCAGTATAACCACAACCCCAGGTAGCATCAACCCGCTGAACCCTTGATTTCATAACTATAGAACGTACCACCCAGGTTAAACCCACAACTCCTGTTAAAAGCAGCGAATACATGCTTATGCCTGAAATTGTGCTGCTTACACCTGCCAAAACTGTTGTTCCTGTGTTACCCGGAATCAGGACGCTTAATGAATTCCCGATTATCTGCATATAAAATTGCGGCACAAAAGCCACGCTTAGCATTAGTGCAATAATTACATACTGAGGCACTAACATCATATTCGAAACTTCATGTGTTTTATGTTGAAGTTCGGTACGTGGCTGTCCGAGAAATATCGTGCCGAATGTTTTTGCAAAAGTAAGTACCGACAAACCACCGATTATACTTAGTCCGGCCAGTGAAAGTACAAACAGAATCGTTTCGCTGATGTTACTGGAATGAATCCCTTCAATCAGCCCAATATAAATTATAAATTCGGAAACAAAACCGTTAAAAGGAGGCAGTCCGCCAATTGCAACAGCTCCTACCAGAAATACTACAGCTGTCCGGGGCATGGATTTTATAAGCCCGCCCAGTTTTTCCATATCGCGGGTATGAGTTTGCTGATAAACCGATCCTGCAGAGTAAAACAACAATGATTTGAATAACGAATGGTTAAGCACATGCAGTAATGCCCCTGAAAATCCAAGAAAATACATGACCTGCGAACCGTTTCCGATTCCAATAAGTCCAATGCCGATCCCAATTCCGATAATACCGATATTTTCGATAGTGCAATAGGCTAACATCTTTTTAAAATCGCGGTGAACAGCTGCATTCAGAATTCCATAAATACCGGTAAGTAAAGCCAAGGATAGAATTATCTCTCCTAAAATCAGGAAATCGGAATTCAGGAAACTAATCATTCTGAAAATACCATAAATACCCAGTTTAACAATAACGCCGGACATAACGCCCGAAATATGCGATGGCGCCGCAGGATGCGCATGTGGCAACCAGCTGTGCAAGGGAATAAAGCCGGCTTTTAGTCCAAATCCTGCAAAAAACAAGAGGAATAACCAGATATTATTGTGGGTTAGAAAAAAAGTACGAATGGCATAGAAACTGAACGACCCTGTTGAACTATAAACCCAGATAAAACCTATTGTGAGGAACACAACACTGATATGCATCTGAACCAGATAGTTAATTCCTGCTTTTAGAGTCTGGCCTTTGTGATGATCGAATATTACGAGCAACATGGATGTAAGCGACATTACTTCCCAGGCCATCAGAAATGCAAATCCATTCTGCAACATGCAAACCCAAACCATCGATAAATGAAAAAGAATGAAAAGTGACCAGTGAAATGTCAGCTTCGAGGCCGGATTGGTATATGCTTTCAGGTAGCCAGTGCCGTAAAAAACGCCTGTGAGTGATGTGAAATTGATAATCAGAATAAACCAGGCCGACAACCCATCGATCCTTATGAATATATCACCTAAAAATGAACCTGCATGTATTAAAAACTCTACACTATTTCCATTGAGTGCAGGAACGGCAAGCCAGGAAGTAATCAGGACATTGATAAGCACTGCGAACGCTGCTGTATAAGCTTTGAGGGCAGAAGGGATAAAAAACAATGCAAAAATTGCCAGAAGTGTAACGATCCAACTCACATTTATCATTTCCATCATGATCGGGAAACTTTTACGCTAACCTTAAAAGGAAGCAAATTTAGGGAAAAATTGCGGGCGAAGGCATTGTTAATTTTAAGAGAAGGTGAGGGTGGTGGCGGTGGCGGGTGGAGATGGTGGCGGGTGGTGGCGGGTGGTGGGTGGTGAGTGGTGGCGGGTGGCGGTGGGTGGTGGGTGGTGAGTGGTGGCGGTGGGTGGTGGGTGGTGGGTGGTGAGTGGTGGCGGGTGGCGGTGGGTGGTGGCGGGTGGTGG
>JBBSDC010000128.1:0-11268 GCA_038249705.1 Bacteroidales bacterium
CGATTGAGAAAACAAATATAGTGAAGAGAAAAGAAAACACAAGAAATATTTTAAAGTTTGAATATATCTTTAATAATATCCGGCAGAATTAGACGTAAAATTTTGAAAAAAGTTGATTGCCGGATACACGAAATTCCATATTGGGGAAACCCCGAATTTTGTTGCAGTACAGCGGTCCTAACCAGCATATCATTCATAGCGCCCTATTCACCGGGGAAGTATGCCAATGTACCCGAAGAAATATCACCAGAAGGTAATAGATTTTCGGTAAAAAGTTTTTTTTTCGCTGTCGGAAACTGATCCTGCTCTTGTACTTACTCAATTTACTGCATTACATCGGGTAGTTTCAGCCAGGGTTTTTCTAAATTTGTTTCGTCAAACAGATTGCACATATTATGATTTTGTATAAGTTTGTCCTATGACTTTTGAACAGATTAAACAAATCCTTAAAACCAAAACTATTGGTATTGCCGGTTGTGGTGGATTGGGTTCCAATTGCGCGGTAGCACTGGCGCGAGTTGGAATAGGGCGTTTGATTCTTGCTGATTTTGATTTGGTAGAAGAAGGAAACCTGAACCGTCAGTTTTATTTCTACGATCAGATAGGTATGCTCAAAGTGTCGGCCTTAAAGCAGAATCTCTACCGCATTAATCCTGATGTTCGGATTAATACATTTGATATCCGCTTATGCCAGAGCGACATTATAGAGATTTACAGCAAATGCGATGTAATTGTGGAAGCGTTTGATAAACCCGAAATGAAATATATGATACTCGATGCGGTTCATAATTTCCTCCCCGACAAATACCTTGTGATGGGAGTAGGTATGGCAGGCTGGGGCGATAACAACCTTATTAAATCGAGGAAATCGGATAAACTGATTATTTGTGGCGACGAATTAAATGCCATTGCCGAAAATTGTCCGCCACTGGCACCTCGGGTAGGTGTTGTTGCAAATATGCAGGCCAATGCAGTTCTCGAGATTCTACTTGGCAAAAATGAAAATCAGATACAAGCTGAAAATTAAACAATGAAAATTATACTGAATAACAAAGAAGAAGTTATTGAAGGCAATATACTCACTATTAACGAGTTGTTGCAGATAAAAAAATATACCTTTAAAATGCTGGTCATAAAAGTGAATGGCATCCTGGTGAAAAAAAATGAATATGACAAAATAACTGTTAAAGATGGCGATGATGTTATGGTACTGCATTTGATATCGGGAGGTTAAACCTGTGTTGAATATTCAAATACCAAAGTCCGAATTCCTAATTCCGCAATCCGCAATCCGCAATCCTCACTCCCCACTCCACTTTCTTATTTGAAAACCACCAGCATCAGTCCGGTGATAAAAGCAACTACCCACCAGCCATAAGCAAATCGCGAATAAAGATGCAGTCCTTTGGGAACAGTTGCATCGGGTTTGGAAGCTAAATAAAACCGCCAGATAAGTATAGTATCAGCCAACATTCCTGCTAAGGAAGAGTATCCCAGTATGCCATGCAGCGAAAATGCAGAATTGGTTGAACCGATAATCATAAAAACAGTTGCCGTAACATCCAGTATAATGCCAATGGTTAAAAACCGTAACACGAAAGGTGTTACCTGCCTTGTACGCTGTTCGGTTAAGATAGATATGCTGTACGAAAGCAGTGCAAATATCACAATGCCTGCGCCAATCATGGAATAAATATTCATTTAACAGAGTGGATTATGTGGGGTTTGGATTTAGGGATTTGGATTTAGGGATTATAATACTTAGTATTTTTTTCCCGCAATATCATTTTCAAATTTCTCCACGCCTTTCCTATCCTGAAGGGTAACAAATATAGTTTTACCTTTATCGCCACCAAAAACCAGATTGCTGCTTTTCTTTCCTTTCAGCGGGATTTCGCGGATAAATTTACCTTCCGGTGAGAGAACGACAATGGTTCCTTTGCCCCAGCGTGTAATATAGAGGTTTCCGTTTTTATCGCATTTCATGCCGTCGAGACCAAAATCGTCGAATTTGTAAAAAAGCTTCTTGTTCGAGATGTTTCCTTTTTCGTCAACATCATATTTCCAAACGTTGAGCTGAACACTTTCATTCACATAAAGTGTCTTTTCATCAGGACTTAATTCAATACCATTGGTAGTTCCCATGCCGGTTTCGAGAAGTACCGGCTTGCCATCGGTATCAATTCGCCATAATTGGCCTATCTCGCGTTTCCAGTCCGGATCGCTTGCAAAAAGCTGTCCGTTCCGGTTCATACACAAATCATTAGGCGAGTACATCAGAGGTTCGTGGCAGAAAACACTCACTTTTTCGCTAAGCATATCCACATGCAAAATATTATGTCCCGTAAAATCAGGCAGAAACATATTGCCTTTGCTGTCGAACTGAATGCAGTTGGCAATACTTCCTTCGGGTAATTCGATAAACAAGGAACAGCTTCCATCGGGAGCAACCTTACCAATAGTACCATCGTGCTGGTAATTAACAACATACATCTGTCCGTTTTTATCAAAAGCCGGCCCTTCAATGTTAACAGAGAACAGATTTTCGGCAGTAAGATCTTCGGCAACAAACAGTTTCTTTGTATTGGAACATGAATTGAGACTGCTTGCTGCTATATAAATGGATATAAACAGCACTAACCTTCCGAATAGCTTTTTCATACTAATGGCTATTTATTGATTTAACAACCTGTGTACTATTTCGATTTTACTTTGGAATAAACTGAACCACTAACAGTAAATGACTAACATTCAACTAATCCGCTGAATACATCTCCTCAATTTCCGCTTTAAACTGTTCAGCCACAACTCTGCGTTTAATTTTTAATGAAGGAGTCAATTCGCCGCTTTGAATGGTAAACTCAGCCGGAAGCAGCACAATTTTCTTTATCTGCTCAAAAGAAGAAAGATCTTTTTGTAATTCATTGATGCGTTGCTGATAAAAAGCAATAACGGCTTTATCCTTTACTTGTTCAGCTCTGGTTTTATTTTCGAGTCCCATATCCTTCATCAACTTTTCGAAAGCAATGGCAGCAGGCACTACAAGGGCAGTTACATATTTGCGTTCACTGCCTATAATAGTAATCTGTTCAATGTATTTATCGCCGGCAAGCAATGATTCAATTTTTTGTGGCGCAATATATTTCCCTGATGAAGTTTTGATAATATCTTTTATCCTGTCGGTGAGGAACAAATAACCGTTTTCATCGAGCCGCCCGGCATCACCGGTGCAGAAATATCCATCTTTAAAAACTTCGGCAGTGAGTTCCGGCTTTTTATAATACCCCATAAAAACAGTGTCACCTTTCACCATAATTTCGTTATTCTCACCAATTTTAACATCCACCAATGGCATAATTTTTCCTACTGAACTGGTGTTGATATCGTCGTCGAGTAAACAGGTTACGGAAGCTACTGTTTCAGTAAGGCCATATCCAATTTTTATATGAATTCCCACCTGCTCGAAGAAATGAATGATATCGTGCGAAAGTGAAGCACCTCCGCAAACCATAAATCTGAAATTCCCGCCAAGGGCAGCACGGCCTTTTTTCAAAACCAGTTTATCGGCTATAGAATAAGCTATTGATAAACCAGGCGGAACAGGTTTTTTATTCCAGATGTAATCCAGGCGTTTACCCCCAACATTGATTGCCCATTTAAACATTTTCTGTTTAAGCGGCGAACTTTTGGCAATAGTGGCATTAACCCCTTCATATGTTTTTTCGAAAAACCGCGGTACCGAACACATGATGGTTGGTTTCACATCTTTAACTGCATCTACTACTTCTTTGGCATTACGCAGATAGTAGGATGTCATACCAAAACTGAGCACGATAAAAGTCCAGCCACGTTCGAAAATATGGCTCAACGGCAGAAAACAAAGGGAAACATCCTGATCGGAAACGGTAAGTCGTAAATCGTGAATATGCACACAATGCAGGAAATTAGCTACTGAAAGCATAACACCTTTAGGTTCGCCCGAAGTTCCAGAAGTATATAATATAGAACATAAATCTTTGTCGTTGGCTTCATCGGTAAGGATTTTGATCTGCACATCGAGATTGCTTTTTCTTCCGGTTTCAACAAAATCAGTAAAATACTCTGACTCTGTTCCAGCATCCAGCTTTACAGAAGTATCATATGCGACAATTTTTCGCAACGACGGTATTTTTTTTATCAGCAGTTTGGCTACATCATATTGCTCCTGTTCCCCGACCATAAATAGAACACATTCCGTTTCACCAACCATATATTCGGCTTGTGAAGCACTGGTTGATGCAAACAGAGGGACAGAAACAGCACGTATCAGCTGAAGTGCATAATCAGTTATGGTCCATTCGGGCATGTTGCGCGACATAATGGCAACTTTATCACCGGGTTTCACACCACTGGCCAGAAATGCTTTGGCAGTGTCCTCAATTGATTTCCAGAATTCAGTCCAGGTGATTGGAATCCATTGTTTTTCGGTTCCCTGATAATAAATTGCATTACGCGAACCGTACTTTATACTGTGTTCGCGAACAATGGATGTGAGGCTCGGATGACTCATAAATATAAGTTTTGGGGCTGAATATTTGTATGAAACTAATCAGATTAATTATTTTTTTTACCTGAATGCTGTCGTAATTAACAGCTGAATTAATAGGGTAAAAACCGAGGTAAAGGTATGATTTATTGGCAAAAAAACAACATATTCCGAATGCTGCATAGTATAAAACGGAGTTAAGCTTTTGAATTCAAAAATCGAAATTCAAAATTCAAAAATAATTCCATCGTAAATTACTGTAGATGCGAATATTGGTTTCCGAAAATTTCATATATCAAATAAAAAAGTTCAAAATAAAATAGTAAAAGCAGATTCCCTTCTATCTCAGTTTTCCCCATTCAGAAAGCCATGCATGAGCGTCGAAAAAAATGCAGCATCCCATTCTGAAACCTTAAAACTCCCCGAAAAACCGGTATCTTTGCGCCTCATTAAAAAACAAATATGATTTCAGTTGACGGACTTACAGTTGAGTTTGGAGGGACCACGCTTTTTAAAGATGTATCATTTGCCATAAACGAGAAGGACAGGATTGCGCTCATGGGAAAAAACGGCGCAGGTAAATCAACCTTATTAAAAATAATTGCGGGTGCAAAATCAGCTTCGCGCGGTAAAGTTTCGGCTCCCAAAGATGCTGTTATCGCTTATCTGCCTCAGCATTTGCTTACGTCTGACAGCCGCACTGTTTTCGAAGAGGCAGCACAGGCTTTTGCCCATATTTTCGAAATGCAGCACGAAATTGATGATTTGAATAAACAGCTTACTACACGCACCGATTACGAATCGGAAAGTTATTACGAACTTATCGAGCAGGTTTCGTTACTGAGTGAGAAATTTTATTCCATCGAAGAAATTAATTATGATGCAGAAGTTGAAAAAATACTGCTTGGATTAGGATTTGTACGCGAAGATTTTACTCGTCAGACAAGCGAATTCAGCGGTGGCTGGCGGATGAGGATTGAACTGGCTAAAATTCTTTTGCAGAAACCTGATCTTATTCTTCTCGATGAACCTACTAATCATATGGATATCGAGTCCATCCAATGGTTCGAGGATTTCCTGATAAACAGTGCTAAAGCTGTTATTGTGATTTCGCACGACAGGGCTTTTGTCGATAATATTACAACGCGTACCATCGAAGTGACCATGGGCCGCATTTACGATTACAAGGTAAATTATTCTTCCTATATGCAGCTTCGCAGGGAACGACGCGAACAACAACAGAAGCAATTTGACGAACAACAGAAATTTATTAATGACAACCAGGATTTTATCGACCGTTTCCGCGGCACTTATTCGAAAACGAACCAGGTTCAGTCGAGAGTAAAAATGCTCGAAAAACTTGATATTATTGAAGTTGACGAGGAAGACAACTCATCGTTGAGATTAAAATTCCCACCTTCGCCCCGCTCGGGGAATTTTCCGGTAATAGTGGAAGAATTATCGAAAACATATGGTACACATACCGTTTTTGCAAAAGCTGATATCACTATTCAGCGTGGCGAGCGTGTTGCTTTTGTTGGTAAAAACGGCGAAGGGAAATCGACACTTGTAAAGTGCCTGATGAGTGAAATTGATTACGATGGCAAAATGACTTTAGGCCATAATACTATGATCGGTTACTTTGCGCAAAATGCTGCTTCGATGCTCGACGAGGAAACAACCGTTTTTCAAACCATTGATGATGTGGCAGTTGGCGATGTAAGGACAAAAATAAAGGATATTTTAGGCGCTTTTATGTTTGGCGGCGACAGCTGGAATAAAAAAGTAAAAGTACTATCGGGCGGCGAACGTACACGGCTGGCAATGATAAAACTGTTGCTCGAACCTGTAAACCTGCTCATCCTCGACGAACCCACCAACCACCTGGATATGAAGACAAAAGATATCCTTAAAAGCGCTTTACAGGATTATGACGGAACACTTATACTTGTTTCGCACGATCGCGATTTCCTCGATGGACTGGTGAGCAAAGTGTTTGAATTTGGCAACAAACAGGTGAAAGCACATTTAGGTGATATAAACAGCTTCCTGACAAAGAAAAAACTTGATAACCTGCGGGAGATTGAACGGACTGGGAAGCGTTAGGAGGATTGGGCTGGTTGGGAAGATTGAGTTTGACAAGGGATGGGGCGAGGGGCGAGGGGTGACATGTAGACAGTGGGACAAGGAGAGGGGGAGACAAGGAGAAGGGTGTATCGTTAGTCAATGAAACGTTTGATTTTTTTGGCGAGATGAGTTTGAACACTTTGAGGGAGTTATATACTATTTTGAGTATTTTTGTAGGTTTAAGGTGAATTCTGTTTTTCCATGCGGTTACTTTGGGTCATTTTAATTCCGGTGCTGATTCTTACCTCTTGCCAACAGCAGAGTGTAAAGGCTCCGGATGCTGCGCCATACCATACTCCTTTAGTGATCGATTACCCTGCAGGAATAATGATTTCGCACGAAAACCAGGTTTCCGGGCCAGCAAACCACAATATTTCCATTGCAAAAAAAATACTCTTGCCACACCGGATTCCGGTGCTCGATACCAACTCAAAAGATCTGGTTTTCGTTAAAACTAATGGTGACAGAATTACTATTTCCACCATTGATCTGTCAGAAGAATACGATATCATCCTTTTTAACGCTGTAAATAATCCGGTTCCCTTACGTTTAGCTGATTTGCAGGACGCTTTTGGTAAAATTTTCAATGTCGGCACCGGGAATATTACGCCAAAAACAAATTCCCGCAAAACGGAAGAAATTTATACCCCAACGCCTGATACCAATACAAGGCAAACCATACGCGAGCGCCTGTCAGCATTAAAAAAGCGCGACAAAAAAATAATTGTTACAACCGCTGATACATCTACAAAACAGTTTGTTGAAAGGATTATGCCAGGTGTGCAATGGGTGCAACACAGAGTGGATACACGCACAATTCTGAGGATAAAATTCGAGAATGACCTAATCACCTATGCAAATACCGACCGTTATTTTACTAACGGCGTAACATTCGATCTTCAGGCTGCATGGCCTGGGCGTTCCGCTGTGTTGAACAGACTGATGATTCCATACAGGCACAGTGCTTTTGTAACTTATGCTCTGGGCATGGTTCAGGATATGTACACGCCGACCGATACGCGCGTTGCACCTACTTTGAACCGCGACCGGCCTTACTCATCCTGCCTTTATTTTAGTTTCAGCAAAACCACCGCTGATCCTGTACGAAAACTTAAAATGGCTTCGCGGATGTTTGCGGGATATATTGGCCCCTATTCGCCGGGATCGTATATGCAGACACTTGTTCACAAAGCCTTCCCGACCAACGACGCTCCGCTTGGCTGGGAAACGCAGATAAATACGGATGTTATATTGAATTATTCATATAACATACAAAAGGCATTGGTAAACAATCGGAATTTCAGTTTGCTGGCTGGTGCCGAAATAGAAGCCGGAACTCTTTATAACAATACCGGCATGAAAATGGAAATGCAGGCAGGCAAATTTGAACCTGTGTTCGGAATTACTGCAGATGAGCAATGGCCAAAACTTCAGTATTACTTCTTTGCAAAAACACATGCCGGATATGTAGCATATAATGCGTTATTGCAGGGAGGAATGTTTAACCACAACACTGTTTTTACTTTAAAAAGCAATGAAATACAACGGATGGTAGGCGGTGCCGAAGCCGGTATGCATTTTAGTTACAAAGGCACGGGTATTGAAGTAGCACAACACTACCTGTCACCCGAATACAAAGGCGGATTTTGGCATAAATGGGGAAGATTAAGCCTTTTATTTAAAGTGTAATATGAGCCAAATAAATGATTTTATGACTTATACATCAAAACTACGTTACTGATTAATTCTTCATAACACAATAAATGGATTGCTCATTCCGAACATTAACATAACCAAAACGAATCGTTTTTTCGCAGGTAATCTTCTACTTTTCTAACATAAACCATGACCTCTACCGAAACTTCCTACAACAGAAATCATACCTTTTTCTTTTTTATAAAGAAACGAATCATGCGCGTTTCTGTACTTCTTGCAGCAGCTTTGTTAGTTTCCATACTGCCATTTAAAACATCGGAAAGCTCGTCGCAGGTGCCGGCATTGCAGGCAACCCATGAACTGACACTTATATTTGCCGGCGATATTATGCAGCATATGCCCCAGGTTGAAGCTGCATGGAATGAAGATTTGGGAATGTATATTTATGATTCCTGTTTTCAATACATCAGTCCCTGGCTTACGGAAGCTGACCTTGCCATTGCCAATCTCGAAACAACTTTCGACAGCAAGCCATACAGCGGTTATCCTGCTTTCAGTTCGCCTGATGCGTTGGCAACAGCAATGCTTAATGCCGGCATTGATATCGCCGGCACAGCTAATAATCATAGCTGCGACCGTGGACGAAGCGGCATTGAGCGTACTATCAGCGTTCTCGACAGCATCGGAATTCTGCATATGGGAACGTATCTGAACCCTGAAACCTACACAAAATCAACACCTCTGATCATTAACACAAAAGGGTTCAGGCTGGCATTCCTTAATTATACGTATGGAACAAACGGAATTCCAGTTCCGGCAAGCAACATTGTAAGCCTTATTGAAAAGGAAAAAATGCTGGCAGAAATTAAAGCGGCAAACGATTCGATGGTTGATTTAACTATTGTTTTTATTCATTGGGGCGAGGAATATCAGCGACTGCCAAATGCATTTCAAAAAGACATCGCAAATTTTCTTTTTACAAATGGTGCTGATATTATTATCGGATCGCATCCGCATGTTGTGCAACCCATGGAATGGCACCAGGCAGACAGCATAACAAAAGAAACACTGGTTGTTTGGTCGCTGGGTAATTTCGTTTCGAACCAACGGAAAAGATATACCGATGGTGGAACCATGTTTTCGATAACGTTGCAGAAGGAATCGGGCAAAACCAGTATTAAAGATGCCGGCTACCAGCTTACATGGGTGTATAATCCGGTTCAGAATCATAAAAAGCAATATTACATTCTTCCGGCTGCACGTTACGAAAACGACACAATACTTCTCGACAAACAATCGCAGATCGATTTAAAAACTTTCCTTACTGACTCGCGCGAATTACTTGATGCAAATAATTTTATGGTGAGGGAAATAAAGTAACCTTTCAGAGCTCGATAACCCATACAAAACCTTTATTAAAATCATTTTGCAAATACAATACTCCGTTATTTTTTATTTGCCGCTATGTTGATAAGCATTAAGTAACAAACTATCAGCATATTATGACACAATGACCTTTTTCTATATATTATGGATAATAAGGCTATGAGAAATTATTCACGGACTTTTGAAATAGACAGTCCATAATTTATTATCAGTAAGGAGTCGAAAGTCGTATATTTGATGTGCTGAAGACATTTTTATACTAAAAACAACTCGCTCAGCGCTATGTGCAACACCGGATTACGTTAATTTTATAAGTAAACAAATTAAAATGGATACCAAAAACGAATTAAAACTGGCAGTATTGATTGATGCCGACAATGTTCCTTATGCCAATGTGAAGGAGATGTTTGAAGAAATTGCGAAATACGGCACTCCTACTTTTAAACGCATATATGCCGATTGGACCAAGCCAACCGTAACAGGCTGGAAGAATGTTCTTTTGGAAAATGCCATTACGCCCGTGCAGCAATATAGTTATACAACCGGCAAAAACTCGTCGGACAGCGCCCTGATTATTGATGCCATGGATATTTTATACACCGGCAAAGTGGATGGATTTTGTATTGTTTCCAGCGACAGCGATTTCACCCGGTTAGCCACACGACTGAGGGAAGCAGGCATGAAAGTAATTGGTATCGGCGAAAAGAAAACGCTTAATCCGTTTATTACGGCCTGTGATAAATTTATATATATCGAAATTCTGAAACCGGAAGCATCGGCACAAGTGGAGAAAAGCACTAAAAGGGCTACAAAAACATCTAAAGCTGCTACGAATCAGCCTCTCAATAAAATAGATCCTTTGGTAATTAAACTGTGTGCCGATAGTATTTCGGATCTTGCTGATGAAAATGGCTGGGCTTTTCTGGGTGATGTGGGTAACCTGATGCTGAAGAAAAAACCTGATTTCGATCCACGAAACTATGGTTTTCAGAAAATGCTGCCACTAATCAGAGGCATGAATAAATTTGAAATTGACGAACGCGACAGCGGGAAAAGCAATATCAAACATATTTATATCAGGAAAAAATGAAGTGGATTGAAATAATTGTTTTTTAAAAAAGTGACACTTTGCTTTTTCACCTCTCATCGCAGGTAATCCTTTCGTGTGGTGATTGAGTTTACAAGTAATGAGTAAAAAGATATTCGTCAGGAAACACTCAGATTTTGTAAGCAAAACTGCTGCAAGTATAAGCGGCAGGGAAACTTCATTTGACATATTACTATTTCAGTGTGATTTCTTATTTCTCTGTCGAATCGGCAGTAAATCAGACATGGCTTGATTATTGAATATATAATTACTATTATTTTTGAATGTCAAAACCTCATTAAAGGCATTCTGTATACCATTTGTAAAATATTAACACTGTAAGCCAAAAACAACTTTCATTTCGGAATTGTTTAATTATCTAACCATTGAGTTAAAATTTCAACAAAAAAATGAACAGACAAATCATACTTAAATCAAGACCCACAGGCCTGCCAACCGAATCAAATTTTGAAATTGCCGAAACCAA
>JBBSDC010000129.1:0-11223 GCA_038249705.1 Bacteroidales bacterium
AGAAACTAACCTGCCCGATCACCCGCTGTTTAAAGGGGTGAATAAAATCTATATGAAAGAAGTTTCGTCGATTAGTCTGACCGGCAGCGCGAAAGCTGTTCTGACCGACAATCAGCAGGTTTTCATTGCCGAAAATTCGTTTGGTAAAGGGTACGTACTGGCTGTTGGTGATCCGTGGCTTTACAACGAATACATCGATCACACGATGCTCCCTGCTGATTTCGAGAACCTAATAGCAGCTCATAATCTTACCGGATTACTCCTTTCGAAGGTAAAAAAATAAGCTTGTCTAAATAAACCAGTTGAACCGGAATAATGGGAAAGATGCATGGCATCCTCCTATTGTTCCGGGTTTTACCCGAACATCAGCCTCTCCTGTAATTCAGAAAAACCTAATTCCGGGAAAATCGACCGTGAAGCACTGGTTCGAAGGCATAATGTCAAGATCACTCAGTTTGAATTTCGATTATCACGGACGCATGATACCCTATGATGTCCAGGTGAAACAGCCCGTAAGAGAAGTTAATGCGGCAAATTATTTCCGTCAGAATCCCCACAGGCTGCATCTTGGAATCATCGGGCTTGAATTAAAAACAGCAGATGGAAAAATTGTGACACCAACGGAGATCACAAATCTTCACCAGGAGCTTAACCTTTGGGAAGGGGTGATCAGGAGCAGTTTTACAGTGAACGGTGAAGAGGTGAATGTGGTAACCTGTTGCAGCCAGGAAAAAGATCTGATTTCGGCTGAGATCACATCTCCACTGATAGGTAATGGATTATTAAGCGTTAAGAGCTTCCTGGTTTTAACCCTGTACTGCAAAGCAGCGTATCGGGGTGAAAGAAATTCTGGAAAAGCGGCGGTGCAGTTGACTTTTCGGGAAGCAGCGATCCGCGCGCGAAGGAGCTGGAACGAAGGGTTATCTTATCCCAATACCTCACCAAAGTTCAATGCGCAGGAAGTTATCCACCACACCGCAACATTAAACAGGTATGCAGAGCTTGTCAACGAAACTGCCGATTTTATGAGTTCATTTGCCTTCTACGATAAAAAAAAACAGACCGGTATATACTTGGTCCACCGCTGATTCCGGCTCAGGAGTGTTTCGTTCCGACAACTACTTTCAATCCCCCCTTTGAATTATCATACTGGTATTGGGGACTTACCACCGCTCAACAATGGCGTAAACGGCTTGGACTTGCTCCGAAGAAAGAGTGGGATGATGTACTGGCAAAACTTTCGGTTCCTGCTCAATCAGATGGGATCTACCTGGCAACAGAAAGCACTCCCGATTCCTACACGAATCCCCGCTTCACAGCCGATCACCCTACTGTCCTGGGTGCCTTCGGATACCTGCCGGGATCACCACTTATTGATACGCTTACCATGAAGAAAACATTCAACTATGTATGGCAGAACTGGCAATGGAATAAAACATGGGGATGGGATTTTCCCTTAACAGCCATGACCGCCACGCGATTATGGATGCCCGAAAAAGCACTTGATGCACTTTTTATGGATGTGGTAAAAAATACCTACCTCGTTAACGGTCATAATTACCAGGATAAGCGATTGCGCCTTTACCTTCCGGGGAATGGAGGCTTTCTGGCCGCTGTTGCCATGATGTGTGCAGGCTTTGACGGATGTAAAACCGATCTCCCGGGGTTCCCTCAGGATGGTAGCTGGAAAGTACGCTGGGAGAACTTGTCAAAAGATGCCTTAAAACAGCGCCAAAGTAAAAAATCAATCGTATTTGTATGCTTTATTCGTAATCCATATTAAAAATCAAAATACTGATAGCAATGAAGCGAATCAGATTGACGATGATTAAGTGTTTAAAAGCACAGAATGTCACAAGTGAAAAAAGTAAAGATGTTTTAATTTGGGCAGACTAGTTTAATGGTTCCGGATTACCCGACCCTTCAAAATGGGGATATGAAACAGGATTTGTCAGAAACAGTGTAAAGCAGAATTAAACGCCTGAACGGACCCAGAATGTCCGGCAGGAGGCAGGGGATTTGAACACTACATCAGGATTAAATATGAGTAAAAGCTAATCAGGAATAAAAGGTTCTTATCACTTAAGATGTATGAAAGATGTAACTTTTTCGACAAATTTTATAACGTTTTTCCTTTACGCTGAACGCATCTTTGTAATCGAAATCGTTCAAATCAGCAGAATCTTTAAAAATGAGAACGTTGTCACTTCCGATATAAGAGCATTCGGTTTTATATTATTCAATAAACTACGGGTTCTATACAATTTTCAAACGCAAATTATTTAAAAATGAAAAAAAAAATGTTGCTCAAAGGGGGTAAACTCCCGGCTACCGGCGGCACGCGTAGCGTACTAAATTTTATTGGGATGCTACTTTTTACGGCATTCCTTTTGACATTGAGCCTTGCGCAGGCAACTGCAGGCGGCTCATCATCCCGGCAGGATAAATCGATTACCGGCAAAGTTACCGACTTCTCCGGTGCCTCACTGCCCGGTGCAACCGTTGTCGTAAAAGGCACCACCAATGGCGTAATTACCGACATCGATGGAAATTACTCTATTTCCGGTATCCCTGAAAATGCGACTTTGCAATTTTCCTTTATGGGGATGAAAACGCAGGAAATCAAGGTGGGAAACCAGACCATTATCGACGTTAAACTGGCACAAGAAACCATTGGCGTGGAAGAAGTAGTTGTAACAGCACTTGGTATTAAACGTTCTGAGAGAGCGTTGGGATATGCTGTTCAAAAGGTCGATGGAGAGAGTTTACAAAAAGTTTCGGGTGTCAATCTTGCTACATCTCTTACGGGTAAGGTAGCAGGGCTTCTGGTTAAAAACTCGTCTGATTTTGGTGTTGCCCCGGATCTTACTATCCGAGGTGAGAAACCTATAATAGTAATAGATGGAGTAGCCTATAACAATAAGACGCTAAGCGATATATCCTCTGAAGATATTGAATCAATGAGCGTTTTAAAAGGCGCAACGGCTTCGGCTCTTTATGGTTTTCGCGGAGCAAGCGGGGCCATTTTGGTTACAACCAAAAACGGTAGTACCAATAAATCAGGAATAACTACAAATGTTGCCACCAATACCATGTTTACTGCCGGATTTTTAGCGCTCCCTGAGCGTCAGGGAACATATGGCCGCGGTACCAATGGAACCTATAATAGGGTCTCAGATAGCTCCTGGGGACCGGTTATGGACGGAACAGTCCGGACTCAATGGGATCCTTTTTTGAAAGAAGACAGAGATTACGCTTATTTGCCTGTTGGTAAAAACAACTTCAAAAATTTCCTGGAACAAGGGTATGTAACCAATAATAATATCAATGTCGGGTATAAAGGCGATATCCTCTCTCTTAGAAGTTCACTTAACTGGACAGAAAATAAAGGACAGTATCCCAATTCCAAACTGGATAAATACACCTACACTTTTGGCGGAGATATCAATCTGGATAAATTCAAAATGAGTTCGAATTTTTCTTATGCCAGGCAAAAAACTCCAAATCTGGGATCGAACAGCTATACCGCTTATGATCCAATGTACTCTTTACTGATTTGGTCAGCTGCCGATTTTAATGTTTTAGACTACAAAAATAATTATTGGCTTATTCCGGGTCAAAAGCAAAACTTCACGTATCATTCAGGTTCAAACAATCCTTATTTTGATCGTTATGAAAGGACGAATGAGACCTCCCGGGATATTTTCAATGCCGATTTATCTATGAGTTATCAACTTACCGGCTGGCTTAAAGCGAGTGTTCGTTCAGGGCTTGATTCTTATAGTGATAAAGGGGAAATAAGAATTTCAAAGGGTTCTTATCAATCCTCCGGCAATACCGCTGTACCCGGAAATCCTTACACCTGGGTAGGCGGACCTACCGGTGCTTATGCCGTAGGTATCACTTCAGGAATTAGTTTTAATACTGATTTTTTATTAACAGGCGAAAAATCGGTTATTGATAAAGTGAAGGTAGAATACCTGGCAGGAGCAACAACGTACTTCAAACGCGATAATAACATGCTGGCCAATACCAATAATGGCATTTCTGTTCCGGGTTATTTCTCCTTAAAGGCATCTGTAGATCCGGCATCTGTTTCAAGTACCGTCATTAGTCAACAGGTAAATTCTGTATATGGCCGTTTTGCTGTATCTTATGACAGAATAATTTATTTGGAAGCAACTGGTCGGAATGACTGGACTTCAACATTGAAGATATTAGGTGGGAATAATAAAATTTCGTACTTCTATCCATCAGTAGCGGGGAGTTTTGTGGTTTCAGAGCTTTTGCCCGAATCAGCAAAAAACTGGCTCGATTTATTGAAGCTCAGAAGTTCATGGACAGTGTCAAAAAAACCGGCTGATCCTTACACCGTTAATAGTTCTTATAGCGTAACCGGTGCCGCCTGGGGTGCAGGTTATAACGCAGGATATGCTCCTACTTCCTTATATGATGCAACGTCAATCCTTCCTGAAAAGTCTACAACTATAGAGTTTGGACTACAGGCAATGTTGCTTAAAAATCGTTTGGGCATAGATGTTTCTTACTACGATAAAGAAACTGTCGATTTTTTGATATATGGATCAATATCACAAGCTTCCGGATACAATAGTACGCTTGTAAATACGGGGGAGGGAATAGCCCGTCGCGGATGGGAGATATCACTTAGTGCCACACCATTTAAAAGTAACGATTTGCAATGGGACTTAGGTGCTAACTGGTCAACTTTTGCCAGGTACTATACCAAAGTAGATCCACTCTATTCTACAAAAAACCCATGGACAAAAGCAGGAGAGCGTGTTGATAAGTTCTTAGGCAGAGATTATTTAGTTGACCCGTCGGGAAATCATATCATCGATGGCAATGGAAAAAATATGTTTAATCCATTTGATACAAGATATGGCTATACCGACCCCGATTATCTCTGGGGTGTTAATTCTACTTTAAAATATAAAGATTTTAGTTTATTTGTATCTGTTGATGGCGTAAAGGGTGGACTTACAAATACAAGAACTGAAAGTTATATGTGGCAATCGGGAGGACATCCCGCCAGTGTTACACCGGAAAGAGCACTTGATGTTGCGGCAGCAAAAATAGCATCTGCTGCAGGTGGAGGAGCAGCAGGAGCAGCTGCAGTTACAGCCGCAGGTTTATTTTCTGCAAACAATCTTTCGGAGGGTAAGAAAATTGTGTCAGGAACAGTAACTTATTCTGATAATTTTGGAACTATACTTTCGGATACCCGTGTTTTTGCAACGAATGATATTAAAAGCACTTATAAAGATTATGCAACAAATGTTCACAACAGTAGTGCATGGGGAGGTACCGGAAAACCTTTGGATACCTATGAAAAAACTTTTTTAAAGCTACGTGAAGTATCTTTAACTTATACAGTACCTTCTAAACTTTTACACGGTTGGGCCAGGGGTGCCTCTGTAAGTTTTGTAGGGCAAAACGTACTGCTTTGGGCAAAGGACTTTAAATATTCTGATCCTGATGGTGGTTCTGAAGATTTTGCAGATCCGGCAGTGAGATACCTTGGAGTTAATATGAAGTTCACATTTTAATAAAGCTTAACAATGAAAAAGTCACTTTATATATTTTTAGCCGTATTTTTTCTGACAATTGTTTATTCATGCAACAATTTTGAGGAATTAAATACAAATCCCGATGCAGCAACAAGTGTCTCACCTGAAATGCTTGCAACCGGAGTTTTAAAAGGGGCATTCAGGTTTTGGAATCCAAATCAAAGTGATTTCACAACCGGTAACTTAGGAAGTCATCATATTGTTTCCGAAGATTTGGCCAGGGAACAATATTATAATCCTTATGAATACGGCAGTTTTGGATCATTCCAGAATTTAACCAATCTTAAACGAATGGTTGAGTTTGCTAAAGGAGTACCAGCCGAATCCTCATTTAAAGGATTAGAATTATTTATGAAAGCCTGGTATGGTTTTCATGCTACATTAGATATGGGAGATATTCCATATTCTGAGGCAGGAATGGCTGAGGAAGGAAATGTTACACCCAAATACGATAAGCAGGCAGATGTATTTGCGGCTATCCTGAATGATTTTAAAGCTGCTGAGGCACTCTTTGCAGCAGGAAAAGATTTTGGTGGTGATATAATGCTTGGAGGTAAAGCCGTTAAATGGCAAAGACTTTGTAACGGGATGCAGTTGAAGGTTTTGCAAACGATCAGCAGGAAAGTTACTGCTGAGCAGAAAGCCCGCTTTGCAGCAATTGTTTCAGCAAATAATTTATTGGCTGACAACGCTGACAACTTTAAATTAACCTATTCAGACTTTACAGGAACAAATCATCCTTTTTACAATGCAACAGGAGAGCCCAAAAGACTAAAGGTTATTCTTTCAAAATTAGTGGTTGATAAATTGAAATCGCTGAATGATCGCAGGTTGTTTTATTTCGCGGAGCCAGCCAAAGCCCTGATTACTGGTGGTATGCTGGAAAAAGATTTTGCGGCTTATGAAGGTGCATTATCATCCCTGGCAAATGGAATTATAGCAACCAATAATCAGGCGGGTAGGTATTCAACAATAAATAAACGTTATGGAGACACTAAAGCAGGAGATCCTATGCTTAAATTCACCTATGCAGAGCAATGTTTCATTATTGCTGAAGCTATAGAGGAAGGCTGGGTTACGGGTGGCTCCACAGCAGCAAAGGTTTACTACGAAAACGGTGTAAAAGCGATGCTTAACCTTTTCAAGAGCTTACCTTCTGTTGGTACTCATGGAATGGCTATTGATCAGGCCTATATAGACAATTATTTCACAGGAAATGCCGCATATGCAATGGCTGGAACTAAAACTGATCGGGAACATCAGATATGGGATCAAAGATATTTGATAGATTTCTTTCAGGGCAATGGTTTATCTTATCCACAAATTCAACGTGTTGGCTATCCTGTATTGCCTCTGGATCCGGCAACCAGCCTGAATCCTGATGATAAAACACTATATCCTAAACGTTTGAAATACCCAACGTCTGAACTTACCACCAATCCGGTAAATTACAAAAAGGCGATTGATGAGCAGTATGCTGGATATGACGGCATTAACAAAATTCCATGGTACCTGCAATAACAGGTAAAATCGCAATCGCATAACTGGAAATTTTTTAGATGCAGTTTTGAAATACTGAATTAAAATGGAGGAGTCATCAAATGCCTCCTCCATTTTTTAATTTTAAAAGGATTTAATTGAACATTTATGCACATGATACTTCTTCGACTATTTTGTTTAATCAACCTGTTGTTCCTTTTTGGATTAATACAACTTGGTTTTTCGCAAACTACGAAACCATTACCCGAAAGCGTTAAGGTCATTGCAACTAAGTACAATCAGACTTTGCTTGGCAAAAATACATTTGTGTTCGATCCTGCCATGGATATGCAAGAAGTTCAAACATTGATCGATTCTTTACATGCCGGACAGGTCTATCCCCAAAATGAGTTTTCTGAAAACCGTTATGCATTGCTGTTTAAACCAGGGACTTATAAGTTGGATGTCAGGGTCGGCTACTACATGCACGTTATGGGATTGGGGAATTCACCCGAAGATGTGGTGATTATTGGTGCGGTGAGGTCTAACTCCACGCAGGGAGGTCATGTATTGTGTAATTTTTGGCGAACAGCCGAGAATCTGACAATAGTTCCCACCATCGATTCAACCAATACCTGGGCGGTTTCTCAGGCTGCTCCTTTACGTCGCGTGTATGTAAAGGGAAATTTAAAGCTATTTGAGGGGGCTTCGAGCGGAGGTTTTATGGCCGATTGTAAAATTGAAGGGACCGTGTTTTCCGGTTCTCAGCAGCAATGGCTGACAAGAAATTCTGTTTTTAAAAAATGGGACGGCGGCGTTTGGAATATGGTGTATGTTGGAGTTTCCAATGCTCCAAAGGAAAATTGGCCCGAAAAGCCTGTTACAACCATCAAAGAAACACCTGAAGTACGCGAAAAACCCTACTGGATTTTTTCGGGAGGTAAATTTTATTTGAAAATACCTGCTTTAAAGAAAAATTCAGTCGGCGTAGACTGGGACGATCACAATAGTAACGAAAAGACAATTCCGATTGATGATTTTTATGTCGCCAAACCGGATGCAGACAATGCTAAATCGATCAATAAAGCGTTAAAAAAAGGGAAACATATCCTTTTTACACCTGGTATATATTCTTTAAGTGAAAGCCTGAAAGTTAGACGTCGGGGAACAGTTGTAATGGGTATTGGAATGGCTACGTTGGTTCCTGGAAAAGGGAATAAAGTGATTGAAGTTTCCGATGTTGATGGTGCTACTATTGCCAGCTTGCTGATTGATGCGGCAGTAATCCCCTCAGAAACGCTCATGCAGATCGGAACGCCCGGATCGAAAAAGAATCATGAAGCGGATCCCACCTTTTTATTCGATGTGTTTTTCCGGGTTGGCGGTCCGCACGAAGGATCCGCATCGCGATGTTTGGTGATCAACAGTAATAATGTATTTGCCGATCACTTGTGGCTTTGGCGGGCCGACCATGGCGCCGGTGTTGGCTGGGACAAAAATAAATGCGCCAACGGATTGGTCGTAAATGGAGACATGGTTACCATTTACGGATTGTTTAATGAGCATTTTCAGGAATACCAAACACTATGGAATGGAGAAAGGGGCCGGGTTTATTTTTATCAGAGCGAAATGCCTTATGATCCGCCAACTGTTGATTCATGGAAACACGGAAATACTTTTGGATATGCATCATATAAAGTAGCCGATCATGTAAAAACACATCAGGCATGGGGTGTAGGAATCTATAATGTTTTTTACGATGCCCCGGTAATTGTCGATCAGGCGATTGAAACTCCGCCAGAAGTTGAAAATGGATTTTACCATAAACTCATTTTTTGGCTAAACGGAAATAAGGAAAGTATTGTGAAAAGCATTATTAACGGTAAAGGTGGAAGCGTCAGCAGTTCGAACAGAAAACAAACGATGGAATAATTTATTCTAAATTGAGAAACTAAAATAATAAATATGAGCTGACATATTGCCCAAACAATGGATATGAAAGCAGGCTTACTCCATAAACATAACAGGTGAAGGAAATAATTCTGCAAAACAACAATTAATATTGGTTCCTTTTGCTGATGCAAGCCAGACACGCGGAACTATAAAAGTATGGATGCCAATAAAAACCGCAAATATTAGCAAATTTTCATAATTTTACATACCAGAAATTCCAATAAATTAAAAGTAAGTTAGCTAATGAAAAGAAATACAATTGAAATACAATTGAAATAATCTGAATCCTTTAAAACATTGAAAAATGAGAAGACACATTTTAATACTAATCATTCCAGTCGTAGTATTGGTACTTACTTCCTGCACGGGGAAAACAGAAAAAGCAGCATCTGATTCGCGTACCATTACCACGGAAGTGCTGAAAGATAAGATTGCCGGTGGATGGGCGGGAAAGATGATCGGAGTAACCTATGGTGCGCCAACTGAATTCAGGGCCAAGGGTAAAACTTATGAAGATTCGATTAAATGGGTTCCATCGGATGTAAAAGGTTCGATCTGGCAGGATGACATCTATGTTCAACTGACCTTCCTGATGACAATGGATGAATATGGAATGGATGCC
Source organism: Bacteroidales bacterium (assembly GCA_038249705.1). Taxonomy (GTDB): domain Bacteria; phylum Bacteroidota; class Bacteroidia; order Bacteroidales; family UBA4417; genus UBA4417. The sequence continues at coordinate 9,643 of JBBSDC010000129.1, forward strand.
CCGGCTAAAAAATTCCAGGAACTTTTTGCCAAAGCTGGTTACCATCTTTGGCATGCCAACGTACAGGCACGGAAAAATTATTTCGACAGCATATTTCCACCACTGTCAGGCCATCCTGATTATAATCTTCATGCGGATGATATTGACTTCCAGATTGAGGCAGACTATATCGGTTTTATGTGTCCCGGAATGCCCCAAACAGCCAACAAAATTGCTGATAAAATAGGGCATATTATGAATTATGGCGACGGCGTTTACGGCGGTGTTTTCGTTGCTGCCCTTTATTCGGAAGCTTATTTCGAGAATGATATCAGGAAACTCGTTGATAAAGCGCTGCTTTCGATTCCTGCGCAGAGCGATTATTATAAAATTATAAAAGACGTTATTGCCTTACACGATAACTATCCGGCAGACTGGCGCGCGGCATGGAATGAGCTGGAGGCAAAATGGGGAAGTGTACAGATCTGTGAGGCAGGTACAACTTTCAACATTGATGCCAAGCTGAACGGTGCTTATATCGTGATGGGATTGCTTTACGGTGAAAGCGATCCGCTGAAAACAATGGAAATTGCCACCCGTTGCGGACAGGATTCTGATTGTAATCCCTCGAACGCAATGGCGGTGCTCGGAGTCATAAAAGGTCTGAGCGGACTGCCACAAGCTTACCGTGAAGCTGTCGTAGCCATTGGAGACTCTCTTTTTATCAATACCAACTACTCTTTCAATAAGGCAGTTGACCAAACTATGAAATATGCTGAAAACCTTATTGTACAGAATGGTGGTATTGCCACTGAATCGAAACTAACGATTAAAATTCAGGCTCCGGAGCCTTTTGCTCTGGAAGTGGCCTTTCCAAAACTGGGTTTTGACCACCAGGTAACCGTTTTTGAGAAGGAGGGTTGGGCATTCAAAGGAAAATGGGAAACTTACCGCCAGAACAATAAAAGAGACCAGGCAAAGTTCAGCGCAAACGCAGGTGATGAAGCAGTATTTAATTTCGAAGGAACCGGCGTTTCAATTGTCGGTAACTGGTTCAAGGACGGCGGTAAAGCTGATATTTTTGTAGATGGGGAATTAAAACGAACCATTGACGGATATTTTGGCTTTGCCAACCAGACCCACCAAAATATGAACTTGTATCATATTATAAACCTTCCCCAGGGAAAACATTCGTTGAAAGTGGTTGTCAAGGGGGAGAAACGACCCGAAGCCACAGCGGCCAATCTCTATCTTTCGAAAGCTGTGGTATTTAAAACTGCGGATAAGAAGAACGAAAATTACAAATTTTCATTTCAGAAATAGCAGATTTGCGGATGCAAATCAACCATCCAAAGTGCGATTTTAGATTTCACTAACCTGTTTATATATTTACGTCATGAGTATAAGATTAACACTCACCGTATTCGCTCTAATCTGCCTGATGATTGTTTTTTCATGCCAGAGCACAAACCGGCTATCCGGCGAGCCGGTAAAAATTATTTTCGACACCGATATGGGTCCCGATTACGACGATGTAGGCGCCTTAACGATGTTGCATGCCTTTGCCGACAGCGGCAAGGCGGAGATTTTAGCAACAATGGC
>JBBSDC010000130.1:0-11221 GCA_038249705.1 Bacteroidales bacterium
GGCAAGTCCGTTTTTATTTCGTCCGGAAATTTTTGTGGTATTCAATAATCGCTGTTGTACTGGGTTTTTAACTAGATACTCATCGTTATCAAGTCCATTTTCAACACTATAGAAAAGGGAGGGCGTTTTCCCGATCCTGCGCGAATAAAACAGGTCACCTTTCATGAACAGATCAACCGCTTCCTTAAAAAAAGGACGTTGCTCTTCATACACAGTTTCGAAAGCCGAAAGGTTTTTAACTTTATTGTCCGATTGCACCTGGCTAAAATCAGGAAGCAACGACATATCAAGGGTGTAACTTTCGTTCATTCCTAATTTTAGATCCATTCCGCCACCAAATGAAGTGGAAATATCCTTTTCGACAGATGGGTTAGGGAAATGTTCGGCCTGAAGCAAAACATAAGGCGTAGCTGACAAGCGAAGTGGTGGCTTTATATTTCTGATTCCTGACAGTAATCCCCAATACGGAAGATCGTTTTTTGTTTCAGGCATTTCGAGTGCCCATTGGTTGATTTCGCGATATCGGCGGATGGAGCGCGTTATCTGCATTCCCCATTCCTGCGACTGACTTCCTGCAAATCGCAGAGCTGAATATGGTATTTTCATTTCGGCAATCCAGCCATCGCTGGTAATCTGCACTTCACCGTCCCACACTGCATCATATGTTTCGTCCGATTCGCGCCATTCAATCTGAACTCCCGAAGCTGAAATCAGGAACGAGTAAGCATCAAGCTGATTGTTGTAAGTATCGAATTCGATGCTGAACATGTCGGCGTTTATATTATCGTCGTCGCGCAGTCCAAGTTGCCGCAAAATACTATCGGGATTGGGATCGTACATTTTTGCCAATACATAAATGGCATAATCATCGTAAGTAATTTTCACTTCTGTACGAAAGGATGGATCGGCTCCATAAACAGGCAGAAACTGCCTGAAATCGGTAATCGGAATGATAGCCTGCCATATTGAATCTTCCGGAAAACCATCAATTTCCGGAGCTGAAACTGTTCGGGCAGTTAAAGCTGATTTCCTGTTGGAACGGGGATCGGGACCATTAAAAGCAAATGAATTTGCGAAGAAAAACAGAGTAATTATTACAGTTATTTGGAAGCGCACAGGAAAATAAATTTGGATGCAAAGATATACGTTGCCTTTTATTCCTGTATTGTTATAAAAATAATTATTTTAGCAGCGCAAACCAGTTTGGGAATATTATCCTGAGGATTTAAGTTGGTTCTTCATAACGTGTTTATAATCATATCTTTAAATGTGATGTGAAAGTAAATTGAAATCCACAGAGTTTCTTATCTGCGATTGTAAACTGATTTTTAATATTTTAAACCATAGCAATGAATCTTCACGAATACCAGGCAAAGCAAATACTGAGTAGTTTCGGAGTACCTGTACCTAAGGGTATTATGGCTGAAACCATCGAGCAGGCTGTTGAAGCAGCTAAAGAAATTCAAAAATTGAGCGGATCGCAGTTTTGTGTGGTCAAAGCCCAGATACATGCCGGAGGCCGAGGTAAAGGCGGTGGTGTGAAACTGGCAAAATCGCTCGATGATGCCCGCGAAAAAGCAACCAACATTCTTGGGATGACCTTGATAACACCTCAAACCGGGGCGCAGGGCAAACTAGTGCGCAAAGTGCTTATACAGGAAGATGTATATTATCCGGGTAATTCCGAAACCAAAGAGTTCTATCTGAGTATGTTACTCAACCGTCAGGAAGGGAAAGTTATGATTATGTATTCGACCGAAGGTGGTATGGATATTGAAGAAGTGGCTGAACATACACCCGAGAAAATTTTTGTTGAAATAATCGACCGTAAAGTGGGTTTGCAACCATTCCAGTGCCGCAATGTCGCCTTTAACTTTGGATTATCAGGCGAAGCACATAAAAATATGGTGAAATTTGTGAAATGCATTTACGATGCTTATATGGGCGCTGATTGTGCCATGCTTGAAATAAACCCTGTTTTAAAAACCAGTGACGATAAAATTCTGGCTGTCGATTGTAAAATGCGACTCGATGGTAATGCCCTTTACCGCCATCCGGATTATGCAGCCATGCGCGACATTCACGAGGAAGATCCTTCGGAAGTGGAAGCAGGCAAGTACAATTTGAATTACGTAAAACTTAACGGTAACGTAGGTTGTATGGTAAATGGCGCAGGACTTGCTATGGCAACCATGGATATTATAAAGCAAAGCGGAGGCGAGCCGGCTAATTTCCTGGATGTTGGCGGAACAGCTAATGCCGAGCGGGTTGAACGGGCATTTCGTATTATTTTAAAAGATCCTGCTGTTAAAGCGATTCTGGTAAACATTTTCGGAGGTATAGTGCGCTGCGACCGTGTAGCACAGGGTATTGTTGATGCTTACAAGAATATTGGTAATATTCCAATCCCAATTATTGTAAGGCTACAGGGAACCAATGCCGAAGAAGCAAAAGAACTTATCAATAATTCAGGACTGGCCGTTTTTTCAGCTACATCATTGCAGGAAGCTGCCGACCTGGTAAATAAGGTTCTGCAGGATTAGTTTCTGACGGAAAAACTGAAATTTTTTAAGCTGTATAAAAAAAATGCACCCTGTACGTAACAAGGTGCATTTTTTATTTCAGGAAATTATTAATCTACTTGAAAGCCAATTCAATGGGATGAGTTTTTTCTTCAATATTTCTCAGCATGGCATCGTCGAAAATAAAATCGGTGAGTTTATTGTCGAGGTATAACTGGTATGCATACATATCGAAATAGCCATGTCCGCTAAGGTTAAAAAGGATAGTGCGGGGCGAATTTTCCGCTTTTGCTTTCAATGCTTCGCGAATGGTGGCTGCAACCGCATGAGAGGTTTCAGGAGCTGGAAGGATACCTTCGGCTTTTGCAAATTTTAGTCCTGCTTCGAAACATTCCAGCTGGTCAATTGCCTGCGCTTCAACTATTCCTTCGTTAACCAGAGCGCTTACAAGTGGTGCCGCTCCATGGTAGCGTAAACCACCTGCATGAATTCCGGGCGGAATAAAGTCGTGCCCAAGCGTATGCATCGGCAGGAGTGGAGTCATACCCGCCACATCCCCGAAATCGTACCTGAAAATTCCTTTGGTGAGTTTAGGGCACGAAGTGGGCTCCACAGCAATAAACCTGGTTTTCTTTTTTCCGTCGAGGTTGTGCCTTACAAACGGGAAAGAGATTCCTGCAAAGTTGGAACCGCCTCCAAAACAGCCAATTACTACATCGGGATAGTCGCCTGCTTTCGCAAATTGTTTTTCAGCTTCAAGTCCTATAATGGTTTGATGAAGCAAAACGTGGTTTAAAACACTGCCAAGCGAATATTTTGTGTTGGGATCGCTCACAGCCATTTCGATAGCTTCGCTGATAGCAATGCCCAAGCTGCCGGGACTATCAGGTTGTTTTGCAAGTATATTTCGTCCGGCTTGTGTGGTCATACTTGGCGAAGCTTCCACTTTCCCATTCCATAAATTCATCAGCATTTTACGATACGGTTTCTGATCATAACTCACTTTTACCATAAAAACCTGTAAATCAATGCCAAAGTGGTTGCAGGCAAAACTCAACGCACTTCCCCATTGTCCGGCTCCTGTTTCGGTTGCGATTTTTTTAATACCTTCCATTTTATTGTAATATGCCTGTGGGATGGCTGTATTGGTTTTGTGTGATCCGGCAGGACTAACCCCTTCGTATTTGTAATAAATTTTTGCCGGTGTTCCTAGCATCTTCTCCAGGTTAATAGCTCTGTATAAAGGTGATGGTCTGAACATTGAGTATAATTCCCTAACTTCATCGGGTATGCTGATATACCGCTCGCCCGACATTTCCTGTCGGATCAGTTCGTCAGGAAACAGAGCACTCATCGACGCGCCATCAAGAGGTTTAAGGGTTCCGGGATGCAGGGGCGGCAGCATTTTCCCGCCAAGGTCAGCTGCAATATTATACCATTTGTCAGGCATTTCGGATGGTTGAAGCACAATGCTTCTATTGTTGTTTTTCATAACAAGTAAGTGTTTATGTAAGAAATGGATTGGATTGAAAACGAAAAAGGCACATCGTAACGATGTGCCCATGAAAGGAGTAATTTCTATATTTTATTACATACCCGGGATTACGCTACAATGTGCATTAGCCATCGGCGCCACCAATTGTTAGAAGGAGTATGTGTATAATTGATCATTGATTGATTTTGTGATTTTGTCGATGCAAATATAAATATTTATTTAATTCAAAATGAAAATTTTTATATTTTGGAAGTTAGGATTTACAGAATAGTAAACTATTGATATTTTGCATTCAGCTCTGAATTTGATTTCCATTACCTTTGCCCCGCCATTTAAAAACGCTTTATCATATGCAGACAGCCGAACGCAGCTCCGGGCATGATCCTTCCGAACAGGTAATTTACACCCGATGTCTTTATGCCTACAAAGCAGCTTCAGAGATAGTAAAAGGCAATATTATTGAGCTGGGAAGTGGCGAAGGTTATGGTATTCAGCTACTTGCACCGATTGCTCAACAATATCTGGCGGTTGATAAATTTGATACTGACATTTCGGGTCACGCCAATGTTGAATTTCGGAAACAGTTGTTGCCTTCCTTGGCCGGAATTGCCGATAACAGCTTCGATTTTGCGGTAACTTTTCAGGTTATTGAACATATTCAGGACGATACAACTTTTATAAGCGAAATACACCGGGTTTTGAAACCAGGTGGCAAACTGCTGCTTACCACTCCTAACAGGCTGATGTCGCTTACCCGCAATCCCTGGCACATCCGCGAATACACAGCTGAAGAATTAGCATCTCATGTTGGTAAAAGCTTTGGGGAAGTTGAAGTAAAAGGAGTTTTTGGAAGTCAGGTAGTTATGGAATACCACGACCGGAATAAAGCTTCCGTGCAGCGGATTACCCGTTTCGATATACTTAAACTCCAATACAGGCTTCCACGGCAGTTGCTGCAGATTCCTTATGATATTATGAACCGTTTCAACCGTCGCAGATTACTCAGTGGCAATACCGAAATCGTAAACAAGGTTTCCCTTTCCGATTTTTTCCTTAAAAATACTACCGAAAACTGTTTTGATCTGTTTGTAATAGCTACGAAATAGTATTTCCGGATTCTGATTCCATTAGATCTTCTATCTTTATATCCTAAGTTTATGATTTAAACTTATGGCGATTTATTAATATGTAAAACAGGCGATTGCGTAATTATTTGACAATTTTTATCCGTTTTTTGGATTGTATAATCTTTGATTTTACAGTTTTATTTCTTAATCGGCACTTTATAAAATTATTTATAAACATTTATTTTTCATTCATTTTGCACTTTTTTGTTGGTATAATATAAAACATCAATATATTTGATGCACCTCAAATCAAGTATATTAACTAAATTTCACACTGCTTATGAAAAGAATTTTTACACTTATTGCATTCACATTGGCTGCAATACCGGTATTCGCCAGTGAGGCCGACCTGGAAATCCCAAATCTTTCTCCTGACCAGTACAACCTGCTCATGTTCGGTTTTTTAATTTGCATCCTTGGATTACTCTTTGGGTATTACCAGTTCAGTAAAGTTAAAAAGCTAAAAGCACACAAGAGTATGCTTGATGTTGCTAACATCATTTTCGAAACCTGTAAAACTTACCTTATTCAGCAAGGGAAATTTATTTTAATCCTTTTTGCATTTATTGCAGTGTGTATTGCCTTCTATTTCGGATACTTACAGGAAATGAGCTTTGGCGGTGTTCTGTTAATCCTCTCCTGGACTATTATCGGAATTTTGGGTTCATACGGTGTTGCCTGGTTTGGCATACGCATGAATACTCTTGCTAACAGCCGTATGGCTTTTGCTTCGCTGGAGCGCAAGCCTATCAAGTTATTGAATATTCCTCTCGATGCAGGTATGAGTATCGGTGTTTTGCTTGTTAGTGTCGAACTTATTATGATGCTTATTATCCTGCTTTTTATTCCGCGCGAATATGCAGGTGCAAGTTTTATCGGTTTTGCCATAGGCGAATCGCTTGCAGCTTCAGCGCTTCGTATTGCCGGTGGTATTTTTACCAAGATTGCCGATATTGGAAGCGATTTGATGAAAGTGGTATTTAAAATAAAGGAAGACGATCCGCGCAATCCGGGTGTAATTGCCGATTGTACCGGCGATAATGCAGGCGATAGCGTAGGTCCTACTGCTGATGGATTCGAAACATACGGAGTTACAGGCGTTGCCCTCATTAGTTTTATTGTACTTGCTGTAATGCAGGTAGCCGATCAAACACTTTTACTCACCTGGATATTTTTGATGCGTATTCTGATGGTAATAACCTCAATAGGAGCTTTTTATATCAATTCGCTTTATACTTCCGCAAAATACCGCGATGCGGTAGAAATGGATTTTGAAAAACCACTCACCAGCTTAGTTTGGATAACTTCTATCCTTTCAATTATTGTTACATTCGCCGTTAGTTATTTTATGCTTGGTACATTGCCAAATAATCTGTGGCTGACCCTTTCGGTAATTATAAGTTGCGGAACGCTGGGTGCAGCTCTTATTCCGGAATTTACAAAAATATTTACCAGCCCAAAATCTCTCCACGTAAATGAAATTGTAACTGCTTCACGCGAAGGCGGAGCATCACTTAATATTCTTTCGGGACTTGTAGCCGGCAATTTCAGCGCTTTCTGGCAAGGTATGGTTTTCCTTGTGCTAATGTTCATCGCCTATGTGGCTTCTACTTATAGTCTTGATACGTTGATGATTTATCCTTCCATTTTTGCTTTCGGACTTGTTGCTTTTGGATTCCTGGGCATGGGACCCGTAACAATTGCTGTTGACAGCTATGGACCTGTTACCGATAATGCACAGAGTATTTATGAACTTTCGCTAATCGAAGAAAATCAGAATGCAGGAAAAGAAATAGAAAGAGACTTTGGATTCAAACCCGATTTCGAAAACGCCAAACATTACCTGGAAGCCAACGATGGAGCCGGTAATACATTTAAAGCTACCGCAAAACCTGTACTTATCGGAACAGCAGTTGTAGGAGCTACTACCATGATCTTTTCGCTTATCCTTGTGATACGTAATAAATTCGGCATCGAACCCGAAACCATTCTTAATGTCCTTAATCCATACACCATACTTGGTTTTCTTGCCGGAGGTTCTGTAATATATTGGTTTACAGGTGCTTCGATACAGGCTGTAACTACAGGAGCCTATCGTGCAGTGGAATACATCAAAAAGAATATTAAGCTCGATGAAGGGGCTGACAGCAGTGCTTCCATCGAAACATCAAAGGAAGTGGTGAAAATATGCACACAATATGCCCAGACTGGGATGTTCAATATTTTTATTGCTATTTTCTCGTTCGCACTTGCATTTGCTTTCTTTGCTGGTTATCGCGATATGTCAGCTGCAACTCCTGTATTGAAATATGCTGCCACCTCGTTTTTCGTAAGCTACCTGATTTCGATTGCTGTTTTCGGACTTTTCCAGGCTCTGTTTATGGCCAATGCGGGTGGTGCATGGGATAATGCCAAAAAAGTTGTGGAAGTTGACCTGCGCGAAAAAGGAACTCCTCTGCATGAAGCTTCTATTGTAGGCGATACAGTCGGCGATCCGTTTAAAGATACATCGTCAGTTGCATTGAATCCGATTATTAAATTTACCACCCTCTTCGGCTTGCTGGCTATGGAAATTGCCATATCAGATAGTTTTTATGCCGTGGCACCCTATGTTGGAGGCGTATTCTTTTTAATAGCACTCTTTTTCGTTTACCGCTCATTTTACAAAATGCGCATCATTAAATAAATTCAATTAACCAAATGCCCAAGGCCCCGTTAACTTTATTGATAACGGGGCTTTACTTTTTAGTCCGGCAGCCTTTTAACTGCGTTGAAATTCTTTTGATCTGGTTTTTAAATTGTAAATAATTGTTGATTTTATATCCCGCATTTCACGAGTGTCTGCTGAAAAATCCATATAATACAATAAATGAGTTGGTTATATGACTTTATTGTTTTTGAAGTGCAAGGGAAATGTGTAATACTTTACAAAATCCATGCTTTCAATGTTTCGGTGCTCTGCACCTTTTGATCTGCTTTTCACTATTTCTAAAAATAGTAAGCTGCTCTGCACCTTTATTTATACTATAAAAGTTGCTTAAATAAAGCCATAGAGTGGCGCCATATTTGTAGTTAGTGAAAAGAGTAACAGTAGTATGGTGCACAGCACCGGAATCTAAAATCCTCAAAAAAAATGTTTGAGTTTTTCAGAAGATCCTAACAATCTATTGTCCATTTCCCCGATATCACATTTCATATCGCTAATCCTTACGTCCTCAATCTTTGTTAAATCTTCGTTTAAATTTACTTTCCCCATCTATCAGTACTTCAATAATATACCTGCCATTAGGTAAATATCCTACATCATAGGTAAACCTGTTTAGCTTAACCGTTTTATAGTAATGTTGCTGCACCAAAACTCCATCGGCTGTTATTTTAACTTCCATGGTACCTGCTTTGTCGGCATGAACATCAAGGTGAAAGTTGCCGCTTGTACGCCTTGGATAAAGAATAAAGGCATATTGAGTGGTATTGGTATCAATAATTGCTTCCGGAGAAGCCGTAAAAGCATAAAAATGCCCATCGCCACAATCGCTTTCAAAATCGTGGATAAGCCGTCCGTCAATCGAAAGCAAGCGCATGTATCCGTAACCTGATTCCACTTCATACCAGAACTCCAGACCGTCGCCGGCACTATCGCTCAGCAACAAAGCATATGTTCCCGGATCAAAAGAGAGCGTATCGTAATACATGGTTTTGGGTTTAAGATCAGCAGGTTTTTTGTTAAAAACGATATTGCCTTTACTATCAACGACTTTAATCTCGTTTTCTGAAGGTTTGTTGTTGGTGAGTAATTGCAAAACCATTTTCTGCGGCAAAACCGGCGGTGGCGCAAATGTTGAACTCAGTTTGTTGTCACCTTCCCAGGCATCTTTTTTGCCGTTGGGTTTGCTGATGGTTACGCTAAAAGTGCTGTTTCCGGGTGTGTGATCGATATGGCCGGGTAAAACAATTGTCGCTGTTTTATTGAAAGCCAGGCTCCCTTTCCATATATAAGTTTTTGCTGCAAAACCTTCGGTTCCATAAATGATTATCGCAGATTTCAAATTTTCCTTTCCGTTATTTCGGACCACAACAACTGGGTTAAATTCAGCCGGATTCATTCTGCTGAAATTCTGATCGTTATTCGGTACAATTATATTTTCGATGGCAACATCATTTTTTGATAGCGGACCTGAATATTGAATCAGGTACGAAGCTATGGATTCATTTGCCTGTATGTTAGCAGTTGCCGTATAGGGTTCCATCGTTAAATCAAAAGTATGGGTTCCTTTCGATGGGAATATATCCACAATATCAGCGGGTTGCAGGTTGCCGGGGCACCACCAGGCACGGTCGTAAATCCAGGTCCCTCCCTGCGGGTATAGAGGGTTGTCGCCACAGTTTTTCCAGAGGTTGGTATGATCTAACAGTTTTCCGTCGAGAGTGATATCGCGCCAGCGGCTGCAAAATTCGCTGCAACCACGTGGTTCATCCATGCCGTGTCCTGTATGCTGAATGCGGAAACGGCTCAGGTTTGCGCCAGCGGCAGTCTGAAAGTCTATTGGTGCAAGTTTTTTCTCTATATCCTCTGCCGGATCACCATAAAGGAAAGAGCCTTCCCACATTTTTGTTATTGAAATAGGATGAACTATTTCCGGCCCTTTAACTATTTCGAAATCAAGAGTTAATGCCCATCCTACAGTAGGAGTTTCATAACCGGAGTGCATGTATTCTATTTCAACACTGTCGCGAAGTACCATGGCGAAATCAGTAACATCCACGGTCCAGGTCCAGTTCCACTTTGGTGTAAAAATACTCCCATAAGGTGTCAGCATTCTGCCTAGTTCATAGTTGAGACTTTTAGCATTTTTACCACCAGCTCTTCGCAACGTAATGTGATCGAGATAGTCCCAGTGAGCGCAAGGAAGCGAATCAGGACATCCAAAAGTTACATGCATCAGAATTCGCCTTACTGTAACCTCTTTGCCAGGAAAAACGCCCCATTCAGGATATTTTTTTTCGCCACGTGAAGGATCAGTAACAATAGTTGCCCGCTTATGGGTCATTACATGAATGGTTTCCGGTTTCTGCGCATTTATGCCACAACTGGTAAGCAAAAATAAAAAGAGAAAGATGCACTTCATAAAATAAATTTTAAGCAAAGATAGATTATAAAATATTTTATTAAGTAGATTGGTAAAAGTTTGTTTTCACAATTGCCGGAATCGGAGTATTTTTGCCGCTTCAAAAAAGTTTGTACAGCAAATAAATTCGTATACAACAATACATTATGGGAAGAGCATTTGAATTTCGCAAAGCACGTAAAATGAAACGTTGGGGCAATATGGCCAGAGTTTTTACCCGCCTTGGCAAGGATATTGAAATGGCAGTAAAGTCCGGAGGACCTGATCCGGGTGGAAATGCACGCCTCCGACTTCTGATTCAGACTGCCCGCAGCGAAAACATGCCAAAAGATAATATTGACCGTGCCATAAAACGTGCTGTTTCAAAAGATTCATCCGATTACAAGGAAGTGATTTATGAGGGTTATGCCCCTCATGGTGTTGCTGTTGTGGTTGAAACGGCTACCGATAATCCAACCCGGACAGTGGCTAACGTACGGATGTATTTCAATAAATATGGCGGAAGCCTGGGTACAACAGGAATGACTGATTTCCTTTTCGACCGCAAATGTTCATTTAAAGTTGCGATGAAAGAAGGCATTGATATTGAAGGGCTTGAACTGGAAATGATCGATTTTGGGCTGGATGAAATATTTGTGGATGAAGGCGAAATTGTTATCTATGCTGAGTTCCACAACTTTGGTTCAATCCAGAAATACCTTGAAGATAACAAATTTGAAATCAGGACTTTTGCCTTCGAGCGCATCCCTAACGATACCAAGGAATTAAATGAGGAACAGCAGGCAGATGTGGAGAAGTTACTTGAGAAAATGGAAGAAGACGATGATGTGATCAACGTTTTTCACAATATGAAGTAAGATTTTTTGCTAAAAAGGATTATTTCCGGATTAAGTGTCTGCACACCCGCAGGGTGTCTGTACACTTAATCCGGATTAATATTTTATTATTTCA
>JBBSDC010000131.1:0-11139 GCA_038249705.1 Bacteroidales bacterium
CCATTGTATGTATTTCCATTGGCCCATGTGTATTTTGTATGGGAATTTGAAGCCTAAAATCCAATATGAGAGAGTTTTAAAATTGATTTGGGGCAAAAAATATGTTAACGATTACTAATGGCCACATTAACGATATCAGCTCAGATTGTTTGATATTCAGATACTCAATGAATTATTTTTTTGTGCATTGGCGGGAATAAAAAAAACTGCCGGAATATTGTAAGCAAAACCAAAAAAAATGTTTTAAATAAATGAGTGAACCAATTTAGTATTCGATCGTTTAATATTTACTTAAAATAATTAAACATACATAATGAATACTATTGAATCAAAACCACTCATTAAACTCAAAGCAGTTACTATACTTTCAAATACTGAGATATCGCCAAATGTTTTTGTGCTTTCATTCAGGAGGGATTTAGCTTTTCGTGCCGGACAGGTTCTCGGACTGGCAATGCAAGCCAATGATGATGCACGCCTTTACAGTATTGCCAGCGGCGAAAATGACGAAAATACCGACATTCTTTACAATATAAAGCCTGGAGGAAAACTTACACCAAACCTTGCCATTCTTGAACCGGGCGATGTCCTCTGGATTTCGCCTCCTTTCGGAACCTACGAAGGAAGTTCCGAGCCCGCTTACTGGATTGCTGCAGGAACTGGCATAGCTCCGTTTATCAGCATGTACCGCTCGGGCATGGGTGATAATAAAATATTGATTCATGGTGGCCGCACGCTCGATTCATTTTATTTCAGCGATAGCCTGCTGAACGATTTTGGCGCCCGTTATGTCCGCTGCTGCTCGCAACAGCAAGCGGAAGGAGTTTATGCAGGTCGCGTTACCCAATATCTCGAAGAGGCCGAAGAGCTGCCTTTGGATCAAAAGTACTACCTTTGCGGAAGTGCCGAAATGGTTGTCGAAAGCAGGGAAATACTTATAAGTAAAGGAATCCCATTCAACAACATTGTGGCAGAAATATATTTCTGATACTAAATGATTAACACCGGAATCACCGTTGAAAAAAACACACTGCTAGGTAAAACGCTTCCCGAATTAAAGCTTATTGTTGAAGAACTTGGGCTCCCGGGTTTCGTTGCCACGCAGCTTGCGTATTGGCTTTACAAAACAAATATTCAGTCGTTCGACGAAATGACAAACATTTCGAAGAAACTTAGGCAGCAACTTGCCGATCATTATGATTTGGGAATTGTACAGTTTGTAAAAGTGCAACAATCGGCTGACGGTACTAAAAAATATCTTTTCCCGGTCAGCAGCCATAAATTTATCGAAACCGCTTTTATTCCCGATGCTCGCCGTAATACATTATGTGTTTCGTCGCAGGTAGGGTGTAAGATGGGATGTCTTTTTTGTGCTACCGGCAAACAAGGATTTCAGGCGCAGCTTTCATCCGGGCAAATCCTTAACCAGCTTCGCAGCATCCCCGAACGCGAAATGATTTCAAATATCGTTTTTATGGGAATGGGCGAACCGTTCGATAATGTGGAAGCAGTATTGAATGCAACTGAAATTCTTACTGCCGATTATGGTTTTGGCCTGAGTGTACGTAAGGTTACAGTTTCAACAATTGGTATTATTCCGGCTATGGAATTGTTTCTGCGCCAAAGCAAATGCAACCTGGCTGTAAGCATGCATTCGCCATTCGACGATGAGCGCAGGCGTATAATGCCAATACAGCATGTGTATCCAATTAAGGATGTTATTGAAGCCATAAACAAATCCGACCCCGGTAAATACCGTCGGATTTCAATAGAATATATTGTTTTCGGAGGCATGAACGACACTCCTAAACATGTGAAAGAACTAGCTCGTTTGCTCAATAAAACACGCTGCCGGATCAATCTTATTCGTTTTCATCCTGTGCCCAATGCACCGCTTCCTCCAACTGATGAGGTGCGGATGGCAGAATTTCAACGTGCGCTCAACGAAAAGGGGATTGTGACAACCATAAGGGCTTCGCGCGGTCTGGATATAGATGCAGCTTGTGGATTATTATCCACCAAAGCACTGGTACAGAATGAAAACTCTGATTTTTAATATCAGATGTATTTCATAATGAAATGCTTGTTACATTTGCACGACTAAACGAATATCTTTACTTATGATCCTTAACCGGACTATAATCCTTGTCGAAGATTCTGATTCCGATCGACTACTTTTTTCGAAATACCTGAAACAACTTGGATACGAATGTTGGTGCATGGATAGTGCCGATAAATTAATTTCTCAAATTGAAGGAATAGAGCCCAGCGTTATCCTTATGGATATTGAAATGCCAGGTATTACCGGGCTCGAAGCTGCAGCTATACTTCGTGAACGGCAGGCAACAACTGGCAAAAAACATATAATTATTGCACTTACGGCACATAATGATGATAATATACTTCGTATAGTAGCTACAGCAGGGTTTGATGATTATATGCAGAAACCTATTACCAAACGGGAGTTGAAAATACGCTTATCCAGCTATCTGAAGTCTGAAACTGATGTTTGTCAGGAAGTTGAATCAACAACTTCTGTTAATGGCCACCCGAAAAATAAATTATACTCACTGGATATGTTTGAAGCGGACGATCCTGAATTTGTCCGTTCAATAGTTGAAATGTTTGTCGTAAATACACCTGGTTCTATCGCAACAATTAAACAGGCTTTTGAACAGAACGAAATGGAAACTCTCAGGCAACAGGCTCATAAGCTAAAGCCTCATTTTTCATTTTTCGGTGCTCCGGAGATTCAACAGGCCATGCAGAAGATAGAAGATATAGCCAGGGGAATTGATAACGCAGAGAAACTTCCCGAACTGATTGAATGTGCTGAGAAATCCAGTTCCCTTATGATTGCTCAGATGAAAGCTGATTTATTATCCTAAAATCTGCCTGGCTTAAATTGAATTTTTGAAGCTTCATAAATTCTAAAGCGCCCTTTACTAACCATACTTTTCGCACTTATCCGGTTTTTACGGATATTTGTTGATATTTTCAGGAGAAGAGTTTATCAGCATCCTGTATTCTGGAAATTATATTCTTGTAGCGGAAACTTATTATAAATGAAAAACCTCACCGAAGGCAACAGCGGAAGCCTTATTTTTAAGTTTGCGATACCGATGCTTATTGGTAATGTATTTCAACAGTTATACAATATTGTTGATAGCATTGTTGTTGGACGTTATGTTGGTAAAGAAGCTCTTGCTGCTGTAGGGGCATCATTTCCACTTATTTTTATGCTTATTTCGTTTGTTGTGGGCGTTGCAATGGGCACAACAATAATAATTTCGCAATATTTTGGAGCTAGGGACATTAAAATGGTAAAACGATCCATCGATACCATGTATATTTTCCTTTTTGTTGCTTCAATACTGGTTACTGTTGTGGGTATTTTACTTGGCGGACCAATATTTCGGCTTATAAAACTTCCTGAAGAAGTTATACCGCAGGCAGTTACCTATTTTAATGTGTATCTTTCCGGAATGGTTTTCTTTTTCGGGTTCAATGGAATCAGTTCCGTATTACGCGGGTTAGGCGATTCGAAAACTCCTTTGTATTTTTTAATTATTTCGACAGTAATGAATGTGCTGCTCGATCTGCTTTTTGTTGCGGTTTTCAAATGGGGCGTAGCCGGAGCTGCCTGGGCAACAGTAATTTCGCAGGCTGGTGCTTTCATATCAGGAATCATTTATCTTAACCGGACTCACGAAATAGTAAAACTGAATAGCCTGAACCTTGTTTTTGACAGAGCTATTTTTAAAAAAAGTTTGATGATCGGTTTACCAACCGGATTACAGCAGACTTTTGTATCGCTTGGTATGCTGGCTGTTATGCGGATTGTAAATGATTTTGGCACCAATGTAATTGCCGCATACAGCGCCGCCGGACGATTAGATTCACTGGCTATGATGCCTGCCATGAACTTTGGCGCTGCACTTTCAACTTTCGTTGGACAAAATTTAGGCGCCAATAAACCGGAAAGAGTAAAACAAGGATTGCATGCTACGTTTATGATGTCAGGAACTTTATCTGCATTAACAAGCGTTGGCGTTATACTATTCAGGTATCCATTAATGCAGCTTTTTACTAATGATGTTTCCGTTATTGATATCGGGGCCGAATACCTTTTAATTGTAAGTTCATTTTATATTTTCTTTTCAAGTATGTTTGTAATAGGTGGTGTGATGCGGGGTGCCGGCGATACTATTGTTCCTATGTTTATTACCTTGTTCGCGCTTTGGGCTATACGGATTCCGGCAGCCTGGATCATGTCGCGGTATTTTGGTGTGGCAGGCATATGGTGGTCAATTCCGGTTGCATGGTTTATCGGGATGGTATTATCATATTTGTATTATTTAAAAGGAAACTGGAAAAAGAAGGTAATTGTA
Source organism: Bacteroidales bacterium (assembly GCA_038249705.1). Taxonomy (GTDB): domain Bacteria; phylum Bacteroidota; class Bacteroidia; order Bacteroidales; family UBA4417; genus UBA4417. The sequence goes on from JBBSDC010000131.1 coordinate 4,392, forward strand.
AAGCATACGGTTACCGACCAGGAAGAAATATTGATTGATGAAATGGTATAGCGGTTTGGTATAATTTGTTTCCAAAAGTTGCGTTCTCACTTTACTAAGATTCCCTAAACCCTAATCCCTCAAATCCTAACCCCTTAAAAAGAATAACTGGCTCCACCCATCAGGTTTAACCCATACGAGCGGTAATTGTTCCAACGGTAATATTTGCTGTTTGCCAGGTTATTGAAGTTGATCCAGAAGGATAAAGCTTTGTTAAAACGGTATTCGGCACCCAGGTTAATATCTGTCCAGCCTTCGATTTCCTCAGCTTTGAGTGTGTAAGAACTCACTTCCATACCATGTATAGCAATGCCCGGATAAGGAACCAATGCCCACACTTTACCATTTACAGTAGCTTTTGCGGTAAGTACTATTTTCTCCTGTATGCTGTATCTGCCCGAGAATTCGAATTCAAATGCAGGTTTATACCAGGCATACTCCTGCTTGTCTGTTTTATAATGGTTGTAGGTTCCTGTTAGTGCTAACCGTAAGCGTGCAGATTTTATATATTCCAGTTCTCCTTTAATTTTTACAGCATTAATTTTGTCGTAAACCATTGTAAAACTGTTATTCAGATAAGCTGCAGTGTCGGTTACAAAAAGTGGGTAGTTTTTAAACGAACTGCTCGAAATTAATCCGTTAAAATTAAAACTCCTGCTGATGTTGCTCTGAAAGCCGCCATAGACTCTGATTCTTTCAGCAAAATAATTCCAGGGCACAACGGAACTGATATATAAATTTTGTTCGGTAATACTTTGAAGTGATGTGCGTTCCATACCACCTGTGAAACCGGCATACAATTTCAATGCATCAGGTATTAGCTCAATGCGTCCTTCGGCTACCGGGTAAAAATAGGCTTTTGAAACCGAATCAGATGCTATATTAAGTTTAAATCCGGCCATAAAACTGTACTCATTTATTTCAGCCTTAATAAATGGATTAATAAGTATAATCCCGCTGTTAATGTATCCGAGTGAGTCCTTTTGTTTCAGGAAACTGTACCCGGCATTGAGACCAAGTACCTGGTCTTCATCAAGTTTCAGCAAATCATATTTTTGATTGATTTCGGCAGTTAGCTGAACATTGTTTTCTTTAACATCATACAGTCCTGCCATATTATAATACGAAAATCCGAATTTATGGTTTAGTTCATCCGTTGCCTTGTAGTTGCTTCCGAATGACACTTTTGTGCCAATGGTTTGATAACGCTGTTTTACATCATCCTTTTCAATAATGGTATCAGGAAATTTGGCGGGTTTATATCCGTACAGGTGAAGTCCGTCGCGGTAATAAAAAGCGCTTCCGCTGAGGGTATGCTGAGCGAAATATTTTGATCCCGCAAATTCAGCTTCATTGCGGCTGTTTGTGGGCGGACCATAGTCTTCGATTTTTCCTGCTGCCGACTGATGTTTTATCCGCATGGAAGTTACATATTCCTTCGACCGAAGCGAACTCATATACAATTCGCCATACAGGGCGTAATAATTACCGGCTCCGGCGCGGATGTAATTGCGGTATAATTTGCTCAGCGGTTCGGCAACCAGTTTTACCGCAGGCAAAAGATCGATATTGGGGGTTACCGATGCTATGCGGGGCATAATATTGTAGTTCATTACTGGTATGGTTGTGGTTGTATCATCCACAGCCGGATTCTGACTTATTTTAAATGCATCAGGAATTATCGGATCGAAAGGCGCCACAACTGTAATTTCTTCGTTATAGGTTTTTACCTGTGCCTTGGCTGTGATAGCGATTGCAATGGCTGCAATGCAAACAAGGGCAACCAGAGTATTTTTATATATTGACTTTGTCATATTCGTAGGAAAAATTTAGTAAACAACATTAAGGTGGTTGCTAACAATGCATTAGTTGGAGTCGCCGATAGCGCTAAGCTTTTCACGCGCAATCATTACGAGATCCTGACCTTCGTAATTTTCAATAATACTTTGCAAGGTTTGTTTTGCCTGAAACGTATTACCTTTTTTTATATACACATCACTTAACAGAAGGAATCCTTTTGCAACCCAGTAATCGTATGAGGCAAAGTTCTCGGCAAGTGCAAAAACAGATTTCTCGCAATCATCGTACTTTGCGTTTTCGAACTCAAGCTGAGCAAGCATATATTTGGCTTCTGCAGCCATTTCGTTTTTGGAGAGTTTCAGCGTTTCTTCAAATTCCTTCCTGGCAAGTTCTTTGTTACCAAGTTCATACCCCGATCGTGCGATAATAATGTGGGCTTCGGTTGCAAGGTTTTGAGTCAGTTTATCCAACGAAAGTAATTTCTGGGCCGATTGTATAGCAAGTCCGTAACGCAGCAGCGCATAATTGCACTGCATTTGTCCGCTTACTGCATCCATAATCATGCTTGGCTGGTCGGCAGTTTCTTCGAGGCGGATATAGCCTTCGAGAGCTGCTTCGTAATTGTTGCGTAAATGCTGTATATGTGCTATTCGCAAAGCAGCGTTGGCTGTAAATCGCGAGCGCTGATTACTTATGATGAATTCGTACCCTTTCAGTGCCGCATCATAAAGCTGCGAACGATAATCGCATTCGGACTTATAAAAATTGGCTTCGAGAATAAAAGATCCTTCCGGAAATTTGTTGATGTATTTTGCGAAGCCATCTGTAGCTTTATCGCAGCTTCCGTTCATATATTGATTTTCGGCAGCGATATAAGATAGCGAGTCCTGTTCGGATTTCGAAATATCAGCATATGGAACCTCTTTGGTAAACTCTACATATTCATCTACCTGATTCATTTCTACATATATACTTTTAATACTGCCTAGTGCTTCTTTCGATTCGGGTGTTCCCGGATATTCTTTTGCAACGCGTTTCAACATGGTAAGCGCTTCCTGGCCGCGGTTCTGGTTAAAGAAAATAAGCCCGGTTTTGAGCAACGATTTTTTCACGTAAGTGCTATTGGGAAACTCTTTTACAACACGTTGAAAATAGCTTAAAGCATCGCTATCCTTATCAATAACATTGAAAGTGAGACCGATTTCGTACAAGGCATCATCAGTGTAAGTTGATTTTGGGTAGGAAGTAAGCAGTTTGCGCAGTGTTGCTACTTTGTTCGTCATATCACCCTGAACCCCGTAACTTATTCCAGTTTGGTAAACAGCATAATCGGCATCGGAAACACGCGCTGCCGCTGCTTTCTGGTAATACTCAACAGCTATTGCATACTCTTTGGTCATAAAGTAACAATCGCCTAAACGCAGATTGGCATCTCCGACAAGTTTTGCTTCTGTTCCTTTGGCAGCCAGGTATTTGCGGAAACTTGCTGCCGCTTTCGGATAATCTTTCTTCTTAAAATAGCTGTAGCCAATATTGTAGTTGACGGTATTAAAATACGACTGATTCTGTGCTCCCGGTGTTACCTGGAATTTATTGTACGAATCAATTGCCTTATCCCAACGGGCAGTGCGGTAATAGGCTTCGCCTGCCCAATAGGAGGATTTAGCTTTTATTGAGTTATCAGAAGTCAACTCGCGCGCCTGGGCAAAAAGTTTGATGGATCCATCGTAATCCGATTCATTAAACAATTCAATACCACGGTAATAAGCTATCCGCTGATAGGCTGCATCAAGGCGTGAGCTTCGCTTTTTTATATTTTGAATACTGCTGAGCGCATTTTTGTAGTTTTTTGTCAGCAGGTAAAGATCGGCAAGGTAACCGTACAACTCATCGCGACGTGCTGATTCGGGATATTTGTTCAGATAATCCTGTAAAGCGTTAACCGCTTCATTATATGGATTGTACGAAAGTTCAACGGCAAGTTTAGCATAATTGAAAAGAGCTTCTTCGGTTATAACCGGGTCGGCTTTGATTTTAAAAGCTGAGTTAAAGGCATTGAATGCGAATCTTTTCTGATTGGTTTTTACATAGCAGTCGCCTAAATGATAATATGCGTTCTGCGAAAGCGAATCCTGTGCTGTGGCTACCAGCTGAAAATATTTGACTGCCTGCGTGTAATCGCCATTTTTATAATTGGCAAAGGCAATTTCGTAATTATCGGTCTGTGATACTTTTGAAGGTTTCGAATCAAGATATTTGGTATAATATTTCAGTGCGGTTTTATACTCGCCTTTGCTGAAATAGGCGTGTGCGGTAAGCCGGGCAATTTCGGCAGTTCGTTTATCGCTGGCCATTTCGAGCAAGGGTAACGAACGGGCGATAAGTTCGTCATTACGTCCCTGAAGGGCATAAATCTGGATAATGTAATAATTTACCACATCGCGGAACGTTTCATCAGTCGAAATGAGTTCAAAATGTTTCAACGCTGTTTCATAATTGCCTTCGGTATAGGCAATATGGGCATAATAGTAGTTTGCCGGAACGTTATATTTATTGGGTTTATCGATGAGAAGGGCAAAATTTTCGCGAGCTTTTTTAAGGTTCTCGGTTTTGAAATGAGCATAACCCAATTTGAAATAATATTCGTTCAGTTGCTCCGGTGTTAATTCGTATCGGTCAACATTAAGGAAACTTTCAAGCGCTTTGCGATAATTTTTGTTGGTGATATGCAGCTTTCCCAGTTCAAAGTTTGCATCGTTCACCTGGGCATTCTGAGGATAGCTTTCGATAAATTTCTCAAAACGTTGCGTGGCATCAGGATGAAATAACTGTGAAGCACACAAGGCGGCATAATACTCGGATCCGGCTTTTATATTGTTTTTTTCGCCGGCTGACAGTTTGTCGAAAATCACAAGGGCTGACCCGTATTTTGCTTTGCTGTATATATCAAGAGCCTGATCGTAAGAGGCTTGCGGATTGCTGTAAATAGCTGTTTTTTGTGCAGATACCTGCAGAAACAGGCATGTAGCCAGTACACAAAAAGATGCATTTATTTTTTGGGTTATATTCATATTGAATCGCTGAAAATCAGGATTAAAGGTACAGTATTAAGTCAGCAGCAGGAAGTAGGGGTGAGGCAACTTATCAACATTAGTGGTTTGAAAACTTAACGCAGCGAAAGAGCGTATAGTATAACATTAAGAAGATTTAGGAAACAGCTGACCTGTGATTTGAATAGTTTTATTTGATAAACAGTTATTTGCAGCTTAAGTATCGGAATTCAACGAATGATTAGGCAAAAAAATCCCGGGCTGATTCAAAACCCGGGATAAAAGAAACAGATAACTAATTGATGATTAATTCAGAATAGTAATCTTTCGCGAATCGATAAGCCGGTTACCGGAAGTAACTCTGATAACGTAAGTGCCTGTCGGAAGGTTGTTTATGTCAAGCTTTTCTGTCGATGTCTGCATTATTCTTCTCCAATGGTTGGTTTCAACACCTGCCATATTAAAAAGACTGATATCTAAAGTTTCAGATTTCTCAAACGAAGAAGAAATAAGTAACTGCCTGGCAAAAGGTTCGGCATAAATAGTTAGCTCTTTCGGAAAAGTTACTCCCTCAATGCCCACTGTGCCATATACAAACGAAAGATTATCGATCCACAGTTTGGTACCTGTATGATTAATGCCATCCAGCGGGTTGGAATTTACGATTAGAATATTCATGGTATCAGGTGCATCCCAAATCTGGTATTCGAGAGGAACTTCGAAATACGTCCAGGTATTGAAAGTTCCCATGGTATCTAAGGCTCCGTAGCCAATGGTGTCCTGCACACCGTTATTCCATTTGGTAAGTCCCCAGCCGAAAACGCAGGTATCGTTATTCACCGGCTGGTATTTGAAATAGCCGGTAAGTTTCTGTGGCATTCCGGTAAATGGAGAACCGCCGGTGAGCGTTGCTGTTTGGGCAAAAATATCAATGTTCAGTTCGCCTAAAGTAAGCGCTCCCTGCATGGTAAAAGATCCTACGAAAGGGATCGTTTTGGTTACAACCGTTAGTTTAGCTGATGCTGTACCTTGCTGAGGATCTGCCATTTCCTTTGTAATAGCAGTAAATTCAAGTCCGAGTATATTCTGGTTTGAAGTATTCCATAATGTGGGTTCACCGTTCGACCATGTTTCGAAACTTCCGTTAGGTATTTGCTGGGCAAAGCTGCTTAAAGTAAGAAGTAAAAGGAAACTTATAAGTATTGATACGTGTTTCATTGTCAGATTTTTTTGTTTGAATATAACAGTTTTACAAGTCATACAGTTCACTAAAGCTCAATTTATCGTCCTGAAATTTGTGTACAGTTTTTATGGTATTGTACCCCTCTGTCCTTCGGACATCTCCCCTTGAAGAAGGGGAGACACTCCAGTCAAACTCTTCAAACGTTTCAGAAACTCTAACTGATCGCAATGATAGGATAATTTCCGATTCCCTAACCCCCAAATCCTAACCCCAAACCCCTTTCCTAAATGCAACACTTAAAGTGACAACCCTGTAAGCAGGATTCTGTTCCTTCGGGTCTGTTGCCGACCTTAAGGCTTCCATCATTTATCTGGGACCGCCATCACTAACGGCCTCTAACGACCTACCCCCCGGGCATCGGGCGAGCAACCCTTTCAGCAACCGCCTGCGCGGCGCTACTCCCGGTATATTTGGTCTTTCAACCCATAAGGTTTACCCTCACGTGTATCGCTACAACATGGCGTGGGCTCTTACCCCGCGTTTTCACCCTTATCACGCCAAGGCGTGACGGTATATTTTCTGTGGCACTTGCTGTTCCCACGGTGTTCAGCCGCAGGACCTTCCCGTTAGGAAGTATGGCGCTCTGTGTTGTCCTGACTTTCCTTACCCGCGGACA
>JBBSDC010000132.1:0-11097 GCA_038249705.1 Bacteroidales bacterium
ACCATCGTTGCTTTTGTCGAATGAACGACGTGCTGGTCTTTCACCTTCGTTGCTTTTGTCGAATGAACGACGTGCTGGTCTTTCGCCATCGTTGCTTTTGTCGAATGAGCGGCGTGCTGGCCTTTCGCCATCGTTGCTTTTGTCGAATGAGCGGCGTGCTGGCCTTTCGCTGTCATTGCTTTTGTCGAATGAACGACGTGCTGGCCTTTCACCATCGTTGCTTTTATCGAATGAACGACGTGCTGGTCTTTCACCATCGTTGCTTTTGTCGAATGAACGGCGAGCTGGTCTTTCACCTTCGTTGCTTTTGTCGAATGAACGACGTGCTGGTCTTTCACCTTCGTTGCTTTTGTCGAATGAACGACGTGCTGGTCTTTCGCTGTCATTGCTTTTGCCATAAGTACGGCGTGGAGCGCCATCACGGCCTTCGCTGCTACCATAACTACGCGGAGGGCGGCTCTCGCTGCGCTCGGTACTTCCAAATGCACGACGCGGACGGCTTTCGCCATCACCGCTTCTGTCGGACGAACGGCGTGGACGCTCGTCCTTTCCTGTGCTTCTGCTAAAACTTCGACCTGTTGATGAAGGTCTGCCACTCCCGGTGGATGAACTTCTCTTTGGCCGGGAATCACTATTCTTCGGGGCTCCCTTTCCCGGCCTGCTGTTGCGTTGCATAAAATTCTGATTTTTGCAAAGATATGAATTTTTACGCTGCAAACTATAAAACCTGCATCTTCGGGCTTGCAAAATGCTTTATAATCTGCACATTATCTGTTATTTGTATTGTTTTCGATATTCTTAACCGCAACACTACTGGGGTTGCATAATATCTATTTTAACATTTTCATGGTTTTCAGTCATATATTTACTATATTTGTATTTAGTCTTTATTTTTCTTAAATACACAAGGAGGGCAGAATGAAACTCATGAAAGAACGTATAATAACAGTCGGGCAATTCGCCTGGTCAAGAGCGTTACTGCTTCAGATTATATTACAGGACAGCGGCATTGATTGTTTCCTTGTTCCCAAAGATACCGTGCTCACACACGGACATGTCGATATCAGAGTGAAACACAAGGACTTGGAAAATGCATTGAAGATAATTGCACTTTCATCCCACGATACCGGAAAAGCAAAAGAACAAGCCATTCATAAAATACAGATTATCAGGCGTATATTGGTGCCTGTCGATTTTTCAGAATTTTCGTTTAACGCATGCAGGTTTGCGGTTACACTGGCAGCCAAATATAAAGCCGAAGTTAAGTTGGTGCATGTTTTCTATAACCCGGCCATTGATGTGTCGCCTTATGCCGATCATTATTCGTACCAGATCAAATTGGTTGAAAGCCTGCGCGAGATTGAAAAAAGCGCTCGTGAAAACATACTTAAACTGGAACATAAACTTAAAATATGGGTCAATAAGGAGAACCTTTCAAATATCCGCATCACTTCAAAGCTGATCAACGGTTTCAGTACCGACGAAATACTGGAGTACAGTAAAAAATACCGTCCCGCACTCATTGTTATGGGTACCCGCGGACTTACACGCGACAACTATAAAGCGTTTGGAAGGGTAGTAAGTAAAGTAATTGAAAATGCAATCGTCCCTGTTCTGGCTCTTCCTGCAGGAACAGTAAAATCAATTGATGATATAAAATCAGTTTTGTATGCCACCGATTTTGATCCTTCAGATTATTCGGCTCTTAACCGGCTGATAAATATGCTGTCTCCTTTTAATATCAAAATTCATTGCGTACACATTTGCCTTGTGGAGAAAAAACCTTGGGATTCGGTTAAGCTTGATGAGCTGAAAACGCACCTTTTGAATGAATACAAGGATGTTGATATCAGTTTCACTAATATAATCAGTGATAATCTGCTTACCGGACTCGAAACCTATATCCGGGATAATGAAATTAATGCCCTTGCCGCTACTACACACAAACGAAACCTGCTCGAAAAAATATTTATCCCCAGTATTTCGAGGAAAATTTATAGCGAAACCGGCAAACCTCTTTTGTTGTTTCATGCAAAACCTGAATAGTAAACAGAAGCTATCTTTAAATTTTATAAAGAACTGTTGCCGTATTGAGAATTATTTTCACGTTTTGCTAAACGTATTGAAGGTTGCGGGTAGCATATCACTTTTAGTTACATTATCAGTTTTTTCAAACTCCCTTCAAAAATTAAGATGGGCGTAAGCAATGCTTCTGATATAAGCACTTTGTACAATGAATTGAACTTATGTGAATGTTAGTACTTGCTTTTTGGGTGTCACTGCTTATCCTGATATTTGTGATGTAAATGCTCACTTCTTATTCATTATCAAAGGGTTTCTCTGTATTTTGCAGGTAGCTTAAAGTTTGCAGAAATAGCATTCACGACTGAAGCATGAATTTTTCAAAGCTATTTCATCCTATCTGTATCGTAAAATATATATCTTCGCATATTCCAACCTAATTGCATCTGCACTTGTTATAAATCCAAACCAAATCATTCCTTTACTAAATACAAATCGCATGAAATTACGTTTACTACTGTTAGGCATAACCTGCCTGTTGTTTTCCGGCTTATTGCAAGCACAAAAGAAACAATACGAATTTAAGAAAGATACGGTAAAATTTACCCGCGAAATGCTTCCGGCTAAATATACAGTTGATACCCGAATTGATAACATGGGATACTGGAAACGTATGGCCATGGCCGGAATTGTTCCTGTTGCTCCTGATGCTCCGGCTCCGGCTCCGGTTTATAAAACAAGTAAAGTTGTTGCAAAAGGAATGGCTATTGGTAATTCGCCTGATGTACCTGTTACAACCACTAACACAACACAAAGCGAAAACTCAATTTTTATTGTACCTTCCGATGCGGGCACGGTTGTTAACTCAAATAATTCGACTAATTACCCAGCCACCGGAACTGTGTATGGCGCTGATGCGTTAAACTCCTCCGACAGTGCTAATACCTGGGGCGGAACTACACAAGGACCCACCGGAACCAACAGCGGCGACCCGGCTGTAGTTATTAACCGGAATGGAAGATGGTTTATCGGTTATATTAACAGTGGAAGCGGACAAAGTGTTGCTTACAGCGATGATCAGGGTACAACCTGGACAGCAAAAATTGTCGCCAATGCTCCTTCAGGCTTCAACAATATGCTCGATAAAAACCATATGTGGATCGATAACAGTATTTCGAGTCCTTATACCGGAAACTTATATAATGCGTGGACTACTTTTGGTGGCAACAGCGATGGTGAAATTGGTGTTTCGAGTAGTAATGATGCCAGTTTAACCTGGAAACCGGTTGTACATGTCAGCTCGGCTGCCAATGCAGGAAGCCATAACCAGGGTGTAAACATTAAAACCGGTCCGAACGGGGAAGTGTATGTAGTGTGGGCTATATACGACAGCTGGCCTTCGGATGAAAACGCAATGGCAATGGCCCGTTCCTTCGATGGTGGACAAACCTGGTTACCTGCAACACGTATTATTGGAAATTTAAAAGGAATAAGAAATCACGCCGTTACACAAAATATGCGCGTTAATTCATTTCCAAGTGTAGCTGTTGATATCAGCAATGGCGAAAACCGCGGGAATATTTATGTGGTATGGACTAATGTTAATACTCCTGGTGTAAATTCAGGTCAGGGTGTTGAAATTTATCTTATAAAATCGTCGGATCAGGGAGTAACATGGTCAACTCCGGTTAAAGTAAATACCGATCCGCTGGGAACCAATAAACAGCACTACCTGCCATGGATTACCTGCGATCCGGCAAACGGAAATATAGCCGTAATTTATTACGATAACCGCAATGTATCGGCATCACAGGCCGAGGCATGGTGTTCCGTTTCTGTTGATGGTGCCGAAACGTTTACCGATTTTGCAGTTAGCGATGTCGCTTTTACTCCTACACCTATCCCTAACCTGGCCGACGGATACATGGGCGACTATTTAGCTATTGCAGCTCAGGACGGAATGGTTTATCCCTGCTGGACTGATACGCGCACAGGGTATGCTATGACTTATGTTTCGCCTTTCCTTCTCACACCGGCCATGAACCAGGCTTATATCGCTTACCAGGATCATAATCTGAATGATTATTCGGCAGGTAATAACAATGGAACCCCTGATTTCGGTGAAAATCTTCTGCTTACACTTGATGTTAAAAATATTGGCGATAAGGCTGATACCGCTGTAATGGTAACTGTAAGCTGCGATTCGCCATTAGTTTCTATGACCGACAGCACTGAGTTTTACGGTAATTTTGAAATTGGTGAAGTAAAAAGTATCATTGATGGTTTTGCATTTCATATTTCGGATTCTGTGGCTAACGGTACCGAACTGGTTTTCAATGTGAAATCGGTTAATAATATCGATAGTGTGAACTACAGTTTCTTCTCCATCACTGCATTTGCCCCGGAGCTTACCATTAGCAATATCAGTATTAGCGATCCACTTGGTAATAACAACCAGGTTCTCGATCCGGGTGAAACTGCCGAAATTACTATCGAATACAAGAATAACAGTTTGTTTGAGGCCTCGCATCCTGTTAGTCACCTGCAATGTGCACAATCTTTTGTAACCATAGCTAATTCAATGGTCAGTATTCCTGCAATAGCTCAAGGGCAAACGGGCAGTGCTACTTTCGAGGTTGCAGTTGCCAGTGTTCCTTTCGGATCGGCGGCACAGTTTACCAACAAAATTGATTATTCGTATCAGAGTTCACAGAAATCATTTCTCGAAACCATCGGACTTATTGTTGAAGACTGGGAAACTGCAACTTTTACAAAATTCCCCTGGACGTTCAGCGGCAACAACGACTGGGAAATTGATAATGCTACATATTACGAAGGTGCATATTCGGCACGGGCAAAATCAATTGCACATAACCAGACTGCATCCTTAAATATTACCTACAAAGTTCTGTACAACGATACTATTTCATTCTATCGTAAAGTTTCGACGGAGCTGTTCCACGACGTACTGAGTTTTTACATCGACAATGTAAAAATCGGGCAATGGTCAGGAAACCAGGACTGGAAGCGCAGTGCCTACCCTGTTACTGCCGGCGAACATACTTTCCGCTGGGAATATTCGAAAGATGCTGCCAATGTAGCCGGACAGGATGCTGTATGGGTTGATTTTATTGTATTTCCGCCCGAAACACGCACTATGGTGTATGCCGGCAACAACACAAACTCCTGCGAAAACTTACCCGTTCAGATGAATGCTACTGCTACCAATTACCAATCGCTGCAGTGGTCAACCTCAGGATCAGGTGTTTTTAGTGATGCCCAGATCCTGAACCCGGTTTATACTCCAAGTGCTTCGGATGTAGCCGCAGGAAGTGTAACACTTACTTTAACCGTTACCGGATTGTCATATAAAGAAACCTCACAGAGTAGTTTTGTTCTGACTTTCAATAACAGGGCAACCGCATTTGCCGGTCCTGATGCCCAGGTTTGCGAAGGTTCGGCAATCAGTTTAAATGAAACTTCGGCTTCGTTTTATTCAGCATTAAGCTGGAGTACATCCGGCGATGGCGTTTTCAGCGATCCGGCAGCACTTACGCCGCAATATACTCCAGGCAGTGCCGATTTAGCTGCTGGTTCAGCTATGCTTAACTTAACTGCTATTACCGGCAACGCATGTCCTCCGGCATTTGATACACTTATGCTTGTAGTTAACAAACGCCCACAGGCTGCTCTTACACTTGCAACCGAAATCTGTCGCGGCGACAGCACTCAACTTGGTTTCAACCTCACCGGCAATGCTCCTTTTGCAGTATTATTCGATAATGTCGAATCGTTTAGCGTTCCCGCCAACGAATGGCAGCAGTGGGTGAGTCCGGCAGCAACTATGAGTTATACCATACAAAGCTTAACTGATGCCAACGGATGTGTAAATACAACCCCGGTCAGTGCAAATATCCTTGTTAAACCTTCGCCGGTTTTGAATATGGCTGCCGATACTATTTTATGTGGCAACCTCACGCTGAACCTAAGTGCCAATGCCGAAGGTGCAGTATCGTACCTTTGGACTCCAGGCAATGCCACAACCCCGACTATCACTATTGATACCGCTGGCGCCGGACTAAGTACCCGTATTTACACTGTGGTTGCTAAAGGAGCTAACGGTTGCACAGCTACTGCAAAAAGTACTGTAAGTTTTAAAAACTGTACGGCAATTGACGAAATGGTTGGCAATGTGAGGTTTGCGCTTTATCCGAACCCTAACAACGGACAATTCGCCATCGAATTTAAAAGCGGCAGCCGCGAAGAGGTGAATATGAAAGTTGTAAATGCATCAGGTGCAACAGTATATGCTCTCAATTCGATTGCAATAAGTGGCAGCGTTACCAGAGAATTCGACTTGCGAAACCTTGCCCGTGGAACTTATATGCTGGTACTCGAAAACAATAAGATGCAGATTACAAGGCAACTTGTTATTGCAAAATAGTGTTTCGGAATTTATCGGAAGGAGGCTGTCTCAGTAAAAAGAGATAGCCTCTCTTTTTTATAACTGTATTTTACGGGGGGCATTGTTAATGCTATTTCCTAACTTTGGATGCACCCCGCTGCCGGCGAACTATTCGCACCGAAGAAAATCCTTTCGCGTGGTCATACTAAATCCACCACAATACCATTATTCGGCAAGCCATGTTCTCCGCTATAATCCACGGTACTACAATAAACATAGTCTTCCGGCTTGAATACCAGTTGTTCTTCAGCGGCTTATCTGCAGAACTTTTTTGGAATTATAAAATTTATACTTGCGCCTCATTTAGAAAAAGTAACAAATATCTATCACTATGCGAAAGGATTACCTTCGGTGAGAAAAGTTCGTGCGGCAGCGGGGAAAAGAAAATATTATTTTAAGTTATTCTGAGAAGAACTTCTTACCGATTTTTTTATATATCCCGAAAAATATACTTTATGAATCAATATATTTTTCAGGATATTCCGTTTATGATTATTGTGCAAAGAAGCGAAATTTTGAACCTTCACATTTATTCCATAACATAATATTGGAGCCGTTTTTGCCATGTACTGTTTCGCATGTCACATAATTACCTCCGTTAGAAACTATATAATACGAGCCATCACCTGCAGCAATTAATTTAAATTGTTGAGCCACACTAAAATTAGGTGTATATTGATAAACTGAACTGCCTGGTTTATCGTTGCCATTTTCAAAATCAAGAACTTTACCTGAATTATCATTTTTAATAAACCAATACCCATCAGATGCTCTTATAAACTGCCATTTTTGATGTGGTAAACCTTTCCATTGCCATAAGTTAACATTAGCTCTGTCATCCTTGTTCGCACCGCCCACTTCCACAACCTGCGGGCTGAGTAACGTTGACTCAATAGTGTAACTAACATGCTCTTGTACTTGTGCTGCTGCTGCTAATGTAAAAAACATTGCGAGTAATACTAAAAAATTTGTTTTCATTTGTTTGAAATTATTTGTTTTTCTTACTCTTAACGATTTTCAGATACTCGTCCTACTTTTTTCTTTATACAGGTTGTTCAGATATAATCCTGCTTGCTTTGACTTTGAAGTTGACTTCTGTTTGTTCCCTTGCTACTTAAAGTGTTCTGTATTTATTTTTCTTTACAAATATATTTATCAAATGTTGAGCAACGTACTTTTTATCGCTGTTGCCCCGCTACCGCGCAAATCCTTTCGCGTGGTCAAAACAAATCCACAATAATAACATTAGCTGTTAAGTTTCACAAGGTTGTTTCTGACAACTTGTTTGATTAATATTTTTCAAAGTTAATACTAAATTAAGCAAGTTATCATTTCGGAACCAAATCCCCCTCCATTTTCTCATTCCGCTACGCTCCATGAGAAAATGGAGGGGGATTAATTCCATTAACAACGTGGTGAAACTTTACAATTTAGCCAGCAATCCATGCTCTCCACTATAATTATTGGCACTACAATAAACATAGTCTTCCGGCTTGAATACCAGTTGTGCTTCAGCGGCTTAACTACAGAACGCCTTCGGAATTATGGAATTTATAATTGAACCTCATTTAGCAAAAGTAACAAATATCTATCACTATGCGAAAGGATTACCTTCGGTGAGAAAAGTTCGTGCGGCAGCGGGGAAAGGATACGCGCGCCAGCGGGGTAAACGAGAGTTCAATAATTTCAGGAATATAAATTGTAAGTTGATCAGCCATTATTTCAAAGTTTTTAAGTTAATGGAGTTTTGATAAGCAGTTTGATGTATTATTCTGGCAGAAACGTAATTTACATTGGCAGAGTCATCATTTTCGATAGCAAAGTTGTCAAATTCAATGGCAGAGTGATGAAATTCAATTATAGAGTGGTGAAATTCAATTGCAGAATAATAGTTGCAACAGGCTGTATGGTCAAACACACTTGCAGGTTGGTAGTTTGTTGTAGCAGATTGATCGGATTTAATTGCACAACTGTCGTTTTCAATTGCAGAGTTGTAGATAGCAATGGCGGAGCTGTCATTCGTGATTGCGGCAGTGTTAATCACAACAGCGGCATTGTCAAACTCATTTGCAGAAACATAAGTTGGATTTCCGATTGTACAGTTTCTGCCATCGCATACCTCCGTGTTTGAAATCCTTTTATGGTATTGAGTATTTACTGCTACTGACAATAAAACAACCGGATGGTTAACCCAGTTGCCAATTGACTGGTAGCTGATACTTATCTGATTACTATTGTTGCTTGTTACCATTTTATGTCCGGCGGCTTAATAGCGGCCTTCAACTATATCAAATGCGAAAGCGTGACAGGGGGATTGAATTCAAAATTGATTTTTAAACAATTTGACTTTATCTGCAATTGAAACATAAGCTTTAGCAGATAGAAGATTAATGAAGTCAGGCATGAGAAATGGTCAGATATATTTTTATAAAAACAAAGCAGGTTTATTGGTAAGTTAAGAAATGAATAATCGAATCATGCATGTTCACGTTCATACTATTGCATATTTTGTATTGCTTTTTTTATTTACTTTGTTCATATAACTCAGCACTATGGATATAATGAGAACTATATGTTTTTTAAATCACTGTAAATGAATATAATACCAGTAAATCCACGCAAATCGCTCAACAAAGCATTTCTGAAACACAAACTGCTTCGGAATGAGATCGAATTATTTAAGTCAAATCTGATCCACCTGCTGAATCATATTGATGAAATTGAGCGCGAGGAAAACCAGAAAAATCACATTCTCCACTTCCTGCGCGACACGTATTACAAGGATACTAACGAAATAAATACCAAGGATACCAAGGACCTGGTGATCCACCTCGGCAAATCCAATAAGGATAAAGTAGGTGTTATTATCGAAGCCAAAAGACCGGGCAATAAATCCGAAATGATTTCGGTAGCTAGACCAAATGCTAAAGCACTGCAGGAACTGGTGCTGTATTACCTGCGCGAACGCATCGAAGAAAACAACATCGACATTAAATACCTTATCGCCACCAATGTTTACGAATGGTATATTTTCGAAGCGGCCACCTTCGAGAAGCTTTTTTACCGGAATAAGGCTTTTGTAAAACACTACGAGCAATGGCGCGACGGCGAAAAAGTAACCCGCGACACTAACCTGTTTTACAACGATATTGCAAGGCCGTTTATCGATAGTTTAACCGACGATATCGTCTGCACCCATTTCGATATCAGGAATTACGAAACTATACTCCGCAATGCTAATAACGAAGACGATAAAGGCCTCATAGCTTTACAGAAACTTCTTTCGCCCTGCCACCTGCTCAAAGTTCCGTTTGCCAACGACAGCAATGCGCTTAACGAAAAATTCTACAAGGAACTGCTGCATATTATCGGCCTCGAAGAAGTAAAGGAAGGCTCAAAAAATATTATCCGGCGTAAACTAACCAACAGGCAAACCGGTTCGCTGCTCGAAAACACCATCAATATTCTTATTACCGACGATTCGCTGCGTCGCATACGCGACAAGGCCGCTTACGGCGAAACCCGCGACGAGCAGTTATTTACTATTGCGCTCGAACTTTGCCTTACCTGGATTAACCGTGTGCTGTTCCTCAAACTGCTCGAAGGCCAGCTTATTACTTACCACAAAGGCAACCCGGAATATAAATTCCTGAACAGCGGAATGATTGCTGATTACGATGAGCTTTACAAACTCTTTCACCAGGTATTGGCGCGTAATATAGGCGAACGTTCCCCGGCTATTCAGCACAAATACAGTCGTGTGCCTTACCTCAACAGTTCGCTGTTCGAAATATCGGAACTCGAAGATCGTACCCTGAAAATTAATTCCCTCGACAATTCCGAAACCCTCGAACTTACCGGTGCCAGCATACTTAAGGACGAGCGGAAGAAAAACACCACGCTTCCGGCCCTCGAATATCTTTTCAAATTCCTCGATGCGTACGACTTTGCCAGCGAAGGCGGCGAAGATATAGCCGAAGAGAATAAAACCATTATCAATGCTTCGGTATTGGGTAAGGTGTTCGAAAAGATTAACGGCTATAAGGACGGATCCATATTTACGCCCGGCTTTATTACCATGTATATGAGCCGTCAGTCGCTGCGGCCTGCCGTAATACAAAAGTTCAACGAGCATTTTAAAACAACCGGAATAGTTGAAAGCAATACTTTTGAAGAGCTTTACAACCATATTGATAGGGTTGATATTAAAACCGCCAACGAAATTGTAAACTCGCTGCGTGTCTGCGATCCGGCCGTTGGTTCGGGGCATTTCCTTGTATCGGCACTCAACGAAATTATCCTTATCAAATCGGAGCTGGGCATATTAGCCGATAAAAACTACAAACGCCTGCGCGATTACGAATTCACCATCGAAAACGATGAACTTATCATTACCGACGAGCATGGACTTTTCGCATACAATCATCTGAATAAGGAAAGCCAGCGGGTGCAGGAAACCATTTTCGGCGAACGGCAAACCATTATCGAAAACTGCCTGTTTGGTGTGGATATCAATCCCAACTCGGTAAAAATATGCCGTCTGCGCTTATGGATAGAATTACTGAAAAGCTCGTATTACAAAGCGCCGGAATTTACCGAATTGGAAACCC
>JBBSDC010000133.1:0-10981 GCA_038249705.1 Bacteroidales bacterium
GGTCATTTAATGAGACAGTTACTCTCAATTTATATGCATAATCCGGAAGAGCGTTACCTTCACTTTCTGAAAACCTTTCCAGACTTGGTACAGCGGATTCCTCAATATTATATAGCATCGTATGTTGGGGTAAAACCGGAATCATTAAGCCGAATAAGAAAAAGATTAGACTATGATTTTAAATTGGAAAAAATTACCTCTTTTATTATTAATTCTTTTTGTAAATGTTCAGTTATTCAAAATGGATAATTATCTTTACTAAAGCTATCCCGCAGGGATTTAGTTCAACAAAGGCTATAAATAATGGGTGCATTGTAGAAAAAGACATTTACTCAAACATTTTTAATACTAATTAACCATGAAAAAACTATTGACATTTTTAATCTTGATGACCTTGACCTCAATCCTATTTGGTCAGAAGGCAATGACATTTGCCGAAGCTGATAAACAAGGTATAAGCATAGAATCGCTTGACCGTTTATATGCAAGCGGTATTCATGCTGACACTTCACTTGCAGTATTCAGGAACAATATTGATGAATATATTTTGGCGTATCAAAATCTACTTCAAGACCTTGGGAATTACTTAAAACGAAACAACTTTGATTGGGAAAAACCCACAAACGGCTTTAATCGTATTTACTTTCACAAAGATGGATCAATTGACTTTTTTTTGTATAATTTCCGTCCCGGCCAGTTGACAGAAGAGCAAGAAAAAAAGTTTGCAGAATTGTTGTCCGGTTTTATAAAAGACCATCATTTTGCATTGTCAGCTGACAAAGACTTTGCTCAATGTAGTCCTGTCACTTACATGCCTTCTGCCAAATAGAGATGAATTATATTATGGCTCACGTATAGCATAACAATGCACCACAATAAAGGTATAAATAATGGCGGGTGCTGTTAGTGAAACTTTTAAAATAACTTCCCCAATTGTAAGTGAGGTAGGAATAACGGTGACTGTTCAACCTAATGACGATATATTGGTGTTGAATGTTGGAGCATCTGGCTATTTGCTAGGACTTCAATATCAATAAAAGAAAATCTGCCATAGAAACATTGCCCATAGGGCATTAACATAAAAAAGTTGTAAAAAAACGAAGCTCAGCTATTCATAAGTTTTGAGGAAGTTAATATGTAAGTTTCTCTTAAATGGTAAACCTGATTAAGTTAAAACATTTTTTTTACCAATTATAGCATTTTAAATCAATATTAGTTTCGGTTGAATAATTGTTTTGTATTATTTTTGCAGTCAGAAATAAAAGTCTGCTGCCAGGCAGAAGGATTTAGTAAAACACACAAAAATCGGAAAATGGAAATGAAACCCAAAAGGCCAAGGTTGCAGAATGCAAAAAGTAATGCTGAAAGGCAGGAAAACAGCATTATTGATACTGTATCGACCGGGCATATCGGGCCAATAGAAGAAGAAAGCTGGCCGGAAGGGAAACTGCCTGATTTTGAAATAAGTGACTTAAAGGAAAAAAAGCTTTACGAGCCCATAGTGTTGGTTGATTACGAGATTGTAGCCGACATTAAACAAAGCGATGTGAGTGATGACGAAAACACTGCTGTTGTTAAAAATATTTATGATACCATTGATTTTGATCCGGGTTTCTGAAATTCAGCCTCAGGTGAAAGCCTGTTATTACCCTTGATATTAAAGTATAGAAATAGTATCAGTTTAACAAAACTGAATAGTCATAGGAAACTATAGTATTACAATAATCCCATCCCTTTGTGAAACCTGTTTACATACAATAGGTCACACATCATTGTGTTTTTTTTCTTTTAAAATCAAATTCTGTTTTTTTATTAAAAAAGTGTGAATCATGTAATACTTCATAATTATTCTGTAATACTTCTACCTTTTAGGCTATCTACCTTTGTATGATAATTCCTAAAAAACCAACTTATGAAAAAATTACTATTAATCTGTATGTGCGTTGCGCTTACATTTGTTACCAATGCCCAAACAATCGATAAAAAATGGAACATCGGTTTGCATGGCGGAGCCACCCAATACAAAGGCGATCTGGGTAGCGACTTTTATAAAACTGACATGTCTTTTTATGGTATGGGAGGTGTATCAGTTTCGCGATATATCATGAGCCATTTCGATTTAAATTTGTTTGCTACCAAAGGAACTGTAGGTTTTAACCGTGAGGCGGGTAACTTCAAAAGAAATGTAACTACAGCTACTTTAAATTTCAGGTTTAATATTCTGAACCCTGAATCCTTTGTGGTTCCATACCTGTTCGTAGGAGGCGGGGTTGCATTGTTCGACAAAAATCTGGACATTGAAGAAAAGAAAGTGGATTACATTGCTCCTTCATTTGGTGGAGGTTTCAATTTTAAATTAGGTAAATCGGTAATACTGAATCTTCAGGAAACTTTCCTGTATAGCAATGCCGATAACAGGGATGGTGCACCCGAAGTAGATGAAAACGATATGTTCCTGTTCCACTCAGTAGGTCTGACGTTTAATTTTGGGAAGAAAAAAGATGCTGATGGTGATGGCATTTCCGATTATCGTGATAAATGCCCGAATACACCAGCTACCATCCCGGTTGATAAAGATGGTTGTCCTTTAGATAAGGATAACGACGGAGTTGCTGATTATCTTGATTCCTGTCCTGATCTTGCCGGTCTTAAAGAATTGAGCGGTTGTCCTGATATGGATGGCGACGGAATTGCTGATAAAGATGATGATTGCAAAGAAGTAAAAGGATTAGCTGCATTTAATGGCTGTCCGGATACGGATGGTGACGGCATAGCTGATAAAAACGACCGTTGTCCCGATGTTGCAGGTCTTGAATCACTTAAAGGCTGCCCTGATGCTGACAAAGACGGAGTAGCTGATATTGATGATAAATGTGCCAACACTAAAGCTGGTTATAAGGTTGATGCTACAGGTTGTACCATTGATACGGATAAAGATGGTTTGGTCGACGAAGAAGATGCTTGTCCGGATAAAGCTGGCCTTCCTGCATTTAAAGGTTGCCCTGATACCGATGGTGATGGTGTTTCTGATAATGAAGACCGTTGCCCTGGAGTAAAAGGAACAATTGCCAATAAAGGTTGCCCTGAAATGGCCAAGGAAGATGTAAAAAAAATTACAAACATAGCTAGCAAAATATTCTTCGAAACAAACAGCGATAAACTAAAAGTTGCTTCCTTAGCACAATTGGATGAGCTTGCTCTTATCCTTAAAAAATACGAAGCAGCTAACCTAATGATTGAAGGACATGCTGACAGTCAGGGTGCTGATGATTTTAACCTTAATTTGTCGCAGAAACGCACCGAGTCAGTTAAAAATTATCTGATGGGAAAAGGCATTATGGAATCGCGCCTTACCGCAGTTGGTTTTGGTGAAAGTAAACCTGTTGCCGACAACAATACTTCATTGGGTCGTGCTAAAAACAGAAGAGTCGAATTAAAAACTTCATACTAAATATACTGGTTAACTGATTAACTTTAATGAAACGAAACAGGCTGTAATTCACAGTCTGTTTCGTTTTTTTATTTAAACCCTGATTTGATTTTTGTTCTTCTGCAGACCCTGATTATGATAAAAGTAAAATCATTCCTTATATTTGAAGATCGATAATTTAAGCACAATCCAATCAAAAAAAAACTCTCACTGATACCTAACTGTTTAAGGGTGCTAAAAGTGAGTTCATATTTTATTTTAAAAACGTTATTGCAATGAAACACTTCGAAACACGATGGGAAACAAGTGAAAAAGTAAATATATTTGCCCAGGGCTGGGAACCGGAAACCCAAGTGCCTAAAGCAGTTGTATGCCTGGTTCATGGGGTTGGCGAGCATACATCGAGGTATGCGCATGTTGCAGCAGCCTTAGTTAACAGCGGCTATGCCTTGTTTGGCGCAGATATGCGCGGTCATGGCAAGTCAGGAGGAAAACGAGGTCATATCCCTTCAGAAGAAGCAACCATGCTGGAAATCGATATGCTTATTCAGCAGGCAGAATCTCTCTATCTGGGAATTCCGGTGATTTTATATGGTCATAGCCTCGGGGGAATCAGGGTTTTACATTATGTTTTGAAACGAAAACCCAATATCCGGGGTGTAATTGCAACAAGTTCAGGATTGCGGAACTCGGTCGAAAAGCAAACCATCAAAATTCTGTTTGCCAAAGCGTTTGGATTTCTCTTCCCTGGATTACAGCTTCGCAGCGGATTGGATGTGAATGCCATTTCGCGGGA
Organism: Bacteroidales bacterium; assembly: GCA_038249705.1. Taxonomy (GTDB): domain Bacteria; phylum Bacteroidota; class Bacteroidia; order Bacteroidales; family UBA4417; genus UBA4417. The sequence continues at coordinate 4,227 of JBBSDC010000133.1, forward strand.
TCCGGAGGTTATTAGTGCTTATAGAAACGACCCGATGATCCACGATTTTATTTCGCTTGGATTTGGCACAATAATGCTTGCCGCAGCAAAGTGGTCGCTTCAACATGCAGCTGAGTTTACGTTACCTTTATTGTTGCTTCACGGATCGGCTGATGCAATAGCTTATCCTTCGGGTAGTAATGAATTCGCTGCATCGTTAGATGGAAAATGTACTTTCATTTTGTTCGATGGAGCCTATCATGAACTGCATAATGAACCGGAAAAAGTACTTGTTTTTAAAGCCATAACTGACTGGATTGACTCCCTCTTGAAGGTATAGCCAGTAGCGAATCATACTATTTGTGAAGAGTGATTCCTTTCGGTAAAAAAAACTTAACATAGCCATTTTTATGCCCTCTTATATTTTAGCTTTCGATCAGGGAACCACCATTAGCCGCTCGGTATTATTTAATAAAAACGGTGTTGTGATTGCTGTTGCACAAAAAGAAATCACTCAAATATTCCCAAAGCCGGGATGGGTTGAACACAATCCTGCGGAAATATGGGAAACTCAGCTCGCTACAGCCCTCGAAGTGATAGCAAAGGCAAATATCTTAGTTACTGAAATTGCTGCCATTGGCATTACTAATCAACGTGAAACTACTGTAATCTGGGATCGCTTTACCGGTGAGCCTGTTTACAATGCAATTGTATGGCAGGACCGGAGAACAGCCTCCTTCTGCGACGAACTCAAGGCCAGGGATGTAGAAAAGTATATTCAGCAAAGTACTGGTTTGGTGATAGATGCCTATTTTAGCGGAAGCAAAATAAATTGGATTCTCAATAATGTTTCTAATGCACGCGCAAGAGCCGAAAGGGGAGAATTATGCTTCGGTACTATTGATACCTGGTTATTATGGAAATTAACTTCCGGAAAAGTACATGCTACCGATGTGAGCAATGCCAGCCGAACTATGTTATGCAATATCGAACTCTGCCAATGGGATGGTAAGCTCGAAAAAATGCTCGATGTACCTGGAAATATTTTACCACAAATCCGCAGTAGCAGCGAAATATTCGGTTTCACAAGTTTGTTGGATGGAACAACTGAAATTCCAATTGCCGGGATAGCCGGAGATCAGCAGGCCGCTTTATTCGGACAGTTATGCATTCATCCGGGGATGGTAAAAAACACTTATGGAACCGGCTGTTTTATGCTTATGAATACAGGTGAAAACAGAATAGTTTCCCATCACAATCTGCTAACCACAGTTGCCTGGAAAATTAACGGAGTTACCCGGTATGCCCTCGAAGGAAGTGTTTTTATTGCTGGTGCTGTTGTGCAATGGCTGAGAGATGGATTGGGAATTATTAAAACATCGGCTGATGTTGAAGTACTTGCAAAACAGGTTGATACTTCCGAAGGCGTGTACATTGTTCCTGCTTTCACAGGGCTAGGTGCGCCGTATTGGAACCAGCATGTAAGAGGGTTAATTGCCGGATTAACAAGAGGTTCAACTGCTTCGCATATTGCCCGTGCTGCCGTCGAAAGCATCGCTTACCAAACCAAGGACGTGTTGGATGCAATGGAAGCCGATAGCCGAATCCGGATCAGGGAATTACGGGTTGATGGTGGTGCAACTGCAAATAATATGCTTATGCAGTTTCAGAGTAATGTGTTAAATACAAAAGTAGTACGTCCGGTAATTAACGAAACCACCGCTCTGGGTGCTGCTTACCTCGCTGGCTTAGGTGTTGGTTTTTGGGAAAGTGTGGATGAATTGCAGCAACAGTGGACAACAGGGCAGGAGTTTATCCCGGAAATAACTGATGAAAAGCGGAATGAATTAACGCAGGGTTGGCATAAAGCTGTCAAAGCAGCATTGTCAATGGTATAAATTCTGATACAGATTAGTCCAATTCTATACACACTTGGCTAATTTCCTTTCAACAGGTTGTCCTTTACCAATTTGCAAGCTTTTAAAACAAAATATAAAAACTACTCCGGTTCGAAGTAGTTTTTACAAGAAATATGGTTCCGATGTTATTTCTTTTTGGTTGTATTCATTCCCAGAATAGGGTATAAAGGGCAGAAGCTGATCAGGCTGGTAAGCACAAAAACAGCAGCTACAACAAGCAGTACAATTCCGATTGTGCCGGAAATAACATTTGTAAAATACAGGATTGCCACAAGTGCAGCAGCTGCTATTCGAATAATTTTGTCGATGGTTCCCATGTTTGCTTTCATAGATATATTGGTTTGAGGGTTAAAAAAATCTTTATAAGGCAAAATTACACTTGGTTTGAGCAATTTAGTGTGATGAAGGTCACACAGAACAAATTAATCCCCCCCCCCTGAAAATTTTCAGGATTCGATTTGCAGAAAGATAGAGATTATAAAACTTTAATCTGGTTCCTTCCTGTAATGATTTTATTTTCACGTTCAAGTTTTTTAAGCAAACGGCTAATCACTTCGCGCGCAGTGCCCATATCGGTAGCAATTTGCTGGTGGGTAATGCTCAAAGATTTAGTCCCTGTTAGTAAAGTCTTCTCATTCAGGTAATTATAAAGCCTTTCGTCGAGATGGTTAAAAATAAGCTGATCAATGGTTTCGATAAGATCAAGGTAACGTTTGTTAAACATTTCGTAAACGAAGAAATTAAACGACGGATACAGGTTTATCCACTCACGGAGCTGCACCGAAGGGATTAGGAGGATTTTGGTTTCTTCAAGCGTAACAGCTTCAATCAGGCTGGCTGTATTGTTGCAGCAGGCCGAAAAGGACATAATGCACATTTCACCTGGATGAATATAATAAAGCAGTAGTTCCTTCTCTTCCTCGTTGCGGCTTACACGGATAAGCCCTTTTATAACCAACGGAACCGATTGAACATAATTTCCGGTTTTCAGTAATGTGGTATCAGAAGGAACAACCATTTCAATGGCTTCATCAGCAATGAATTGCAAAAGTTCGGTGTCAACCTGGGGAATAAGTTTTTTAAGAGTAATAAGATCCATTTGTAAGAATAATTGTCGTGAAAAGTACAGGAATTATTGAACTTGATAAGTCGGCTTGCCTTCTGGCGAAGTTTTGGAAGTTTGACAATCTACATTTCAATGGCTAAATTTAGGGTATTATTTCATACTATACGGATACAATTACATTCGATGTTAAAAAAAAGCAATTGCCGGAAAAATTTGAACAATTTAATCAACAGCAGATTATAAAAGTATAGCTAATTTTATCTCAATTCAAATACTATTGAAAATTTTAAGAAAATTGTGACTGAAAATCAATCAATTGCTTATACCAAGGCAACAATCCACGATATCCTCAAACGAAAGGTACATACAGTTTTATCAATGCAATATCAGAACTATTGAGGGAAGCTGAATAACTTTATCGCCGGTGGTGCGGGCGGCAATATTTTCAATAATAAGTTTGCTGCCTTTTTCCAGTTCATCAATAATAATTTTCATTGATTCGGTAAGTACATTTCCTTCGCCATTATAAACAATGAGGTCGCCGTTTTTCATAAAAGCGGATAAACTGAAATACAGTATTTCGGCTTTAGGATCAGAACACTTTATAACGCCATTACTCAGTAATAATGATTTCGATATTTCGCCTTTGCTGATGCCTGCGATTGATGCATTTATAGTGTATTTGCCTGATTTTTGAGCAGTTGCGCTGTAATTAGCAACTGCTATAATACTTAAAATTATCAGAAAGTGAATAGATTTGTTCATGAGTATATTGTTATCACTGGTGTGTAGTATAGTTTATGACAACAAAATAACGATTAATTAAAAAGCATATTGCATTAAAAAAGTTTTTTAGTAAAATATTAACAATTGATTAACACCATATGGTTTAAGCAGTTCGGACTATATGTAATCTGAATTATTCCTAAGCAGAGTGAACCCTTATAGCCTTGGATTCTTCGTGGTGTATGAAAAAAATCGCTACAATGTCATAAGAAAACTAAGGTTTACAAAGTAGTTGTTAAATTGGCTCTTTTCATGAAAAACTCAGGATAAACATCTTTTACAATTTCTATAATGCAATTTTTTGATTTCAATTGCTTTATTTAGCTTTGCAGTCCTTTACTAACTCATTTAATGGAAATACTTACCATTTTACTTATAGCCATCGGTCTGTCGTTTGATACATTTGCTGTTTCTGTTTCTAATGGATTGATATTAAGAAAGATAAACTTTTTTAATGCAAGTAAAATTGCTGTTGTGTTCGCTATTTTTCAGGCTGCACTGCCGGTAATTGGCTGGTTGGCTGGTTCAGGAATAAAAAATTATGCCTCCGATTTCGATCATTGGATTGCTTTTGGAATTCTGTTTTTGCTTGGCGGAAAAATGATTTATGAAAGCTTTAAATCCGATCCGGCTGAAAGATCTTTGAATCCTCTCGATATTAAAGTTATGATTTGGATGGCTATTGCCACTAGCATTGATGCGCTGATCGTAGGTTTCAGTTTTGCATTACTCGATTTCAAAATATTGGTTTCGGTTGCCCTTATCGGAATAGTAACATATATTGTTGCTATGCTCGGAATGCTTTTCGGAAAAAAAATTGGTGCACGAATGGGTCGGAGAATGGAAATTTTAGGCGGTGCTATTCTTATGCTGATCGGGTTTAAAATATTGTTTGAACATTTGTCAGTTTAAGTGTTTTCATATAGTTTTATTGATTCCGGTATAATCACAACAGTCCTTAAAATATAATGCATTAATTTTTCTTCAGCCAGTTAATGCTATTTTGAATCGTTGGCATATCGGTGAGGATAATTTTCACCGGTCGGCCGGTTAAAGCAGTAAGACTTTTTTCCTGCTCAGTAAGCGATTGTTTTTTTGCTTTTGCCAGGGCTGGTTTAAGTTGCTCGCGCAAAGCAATTTCGTTGAGGCGTTTTACAATTGCTTCTTTATCTATTTCAATGCTGGGATCATAGGACGATTCTTTAATTTGCTCAATGGTACTGTTATCAATGGTAACATAAGTGAGCTGCAGGGGAGCATGTATTTCAATCGCTTCAGCGGTGATAGTGAATGTGGTATTTATTGTATCGCCAAGGTCGATGTGAAAACCCAGCCTTCCGTTGGCTGATGTTGATACTTTTTCAGTAAACTTCAGCATGTTGGATCCAAAATATTTCTTCTCCATTTTAGTGATATTTGTGAGCCGGAAATCCTGTTCCCATATTACCAGTTTGGCTGTGCTGCGGAGTTTATCGAATATGATATTGTTTTGTTCAGTGGTTTTGCGTTCAGTAATTCTCATGTTTACAAACCTAAAAATCAGGAAAACAGCGAATAGTGCAATCACGATAATACCGATGAAACGGTAACTTCTGTCGGTTGTTCGTTGTACTCCGGGTGACATAAAACGGTATTTATTTTTTTTATTTCAGGAAAAATATGGTATTTCTACAGGTAATATTTTTTTGTATCAGCTTTTTATTTTCCTGACAAAAAGTTGTGCCGTTTCATATTTTATTACTTCAACAGCTTCGCCTTTATCTATAAACCCGGTAAGCGCAGTAGCATCGTAAATGTCTCCTTCTATTATTACTTTTCCTGAAGGACGAAGCATGGTATGAGCCATTCCGGTTTTTCCATTAATATTCATATACGAGGCATCTGCTACCGAAAAACCATCATCCTTTTGCTGAGTAGTTACAAGAGCCAGGTTGCCAAAAAATGTTCTGCCGGTAAAAAGCCTGCGGGTTACATAAATGGATATAAGAATAGACGCAAAAAAAGCTATTATAACTATGAAGAAGGCTTCAGCAACTTTTCCTGACGAACCGGGAGCGAATTCAAAGTAGATATTATCAACCATTGCCAGTGTAAGCCCGGTAACCATAAGTATAATTCCGGAAATACCGGCTACCCCGAAACCGGGTATAGCAAATATTTCAACCGCCAGCAGTATTACCCCGACGATAAAAACAAGTATTTCCCAATTAGCTGCAAGTCCCTGGAGGTAATGAGGAGCAAAATACAATAGTGCTGCCAGTATGGAGGCAGCGAGCGGAAATCCAACTCCCGGCGTTTGCAATTCAAAGTAAATGCCACCGATAATTAGCATGATCAGTATTCCTGCTACCGCAGGCTTGGTAAGGAAGCCAATCATTTTATCCGCAGCGGTAAGCCGCTGTTCTTTAATGGTATAATCAACAATTCCGGCTTTGCGCAAAACTTCGGGCACGTTTTCGGCCATAGCATTACAATAGCCATGTTTCATAGCTTCGTGAGCTGTAAAAGTAACAACTTGTCCTGAGTCGTTCACTCCTTCAACATGAATACGCGGATCAACCATTGCCTGAGCAATATCCGGATTACGCCCGGTGGCTTGGGCTGTGCTCCGCATCATTGCACGCATATACGACTGGTATTTGTCCGGTAACTGCTCGCCGGTTTGGTTCACAACAGTAGCTGCGCCCATATTCGCACCTTCGCGCATATATATGCTGTCGCAGGCAATCGAAATTAAAGCACCTGCTGATGCCGCATTGTTATCAATAAACACCCAAACAGGAATTTTACAGTTTAAAATGGCTGTGCGGATGGAGTCGGCCATATCGAGTAATCCACCGTAAGTATTCATTTGTATCAGGATAATATCCGATTTCATTTCTGCAGCTTCGGCAAGGGCTTTTTGGGTTTTAAGCCATGCCGGTTTTGCTATCTCATCAGAAATTTTAAAGAGATAAACCTGTTTCTTCTGATTAACAGGTGTTTGAGCAAGTGATTTATGTATA
>JBBSDC010000134.1:0-10790 GCA_038249705.1 Bacteroidales bacterium
AAAAACGTTTCAGGCACTTCGGTTCATTCTGCAGTTTCAAATGCTGTAAAAATAACGAGCCAGGTTCTGATTGATAACATGGAGAACTATGCTAACTTCATTTATACCTCTGGAAAGATAACCATAGCGACTTCCGACGACAGAAAATACAAAGAAGATATGTTTCGTTTGGAAAGCGATGCGAAGAGCGAAATAGTTTATTACGTGCCCGGAATCATTGAAAAAGTAAAAGTATATTCGTTTTGCGATACGAAATGCCAGAACCTTGAACTCCAGGTTTCTGAAAATGCCACTGATTTTAAAGCTATTGATAGTACAACACAATCCTACTATGGAAATGGAAAATTTTACCAGGTACCTCTGTTGTATTCAACCGAAATAAAGGATTCCAAAGCGCACTATCTTAAAATTGCAGTGAAAGAGAAATCGCAGATAGGGAGGGTAGAGATTTTTTACAGATAAGTATAAGCGAAAAATTAAAACCGGTTGTCCTTGTGTTTTTCCGCAGAGAATCAACACTAATTGACTATGGAACACGGTATTGCCAGTAGGGCATTAATATTCATTGTTTTCTGTTAATCCCCTGGCGGGGAATCAGGTTTGTAGCTGTAGTTTTTTATTCCTGTTTATCCCCTATGGGGGAAACTAATCCGGTAATGTGGTCGGATTTTAAACCATAAGGTACGTTATTTTAACATTGATTATTTATTATTTGCAGCAGGCAAAAAGCAGATAATAAAAGAAATCCAATTTTCTTGCTTAATATTGACATACAGGATTTCCGTGTAAATTGCCTTGTAAAATGCCGCTTGGTAAATTACTGTTTGCCTGAGATTCTTTTCCACTTCAGGTAACATACATTGCAGGCAAATCCGGATTATGCTTTCGTGTATTTGTTGTTACGCTTACAAAATTGTTTGTATTTTTGTTTGCATTACAATTCTGATTATTCAGGAAATTAAAAGTTTTACCCCGTTTTTTCAATCTTAGTGTAACGATAATTTATTACCCGATTAATGGACCAGGAAGATTCCGGTATATTGGCACTTTTTGCCGTTGATGAGGAAAAAGCATTTAAATTAATGTTTGACCTTTATTATGCGGATTTCTGTGTTGTAGCCAGATTATATACCGGAAGCCAGGTGCTTGCAGAAGATATTGTGCAGCAGGTATTTGTAAGTTTCTGGGAACAAAAGTGCCAAAACCGGATTAATTCCACATTAAAAGGATATCTCCATACTTCTGTGCGTAATGCCTGTTTAAATTCCCTGAATAAGCAAAAAATCATCGAAAAAAATCAATCCGTAATCCCTATGGATGAAGAAGCTGTTCAGGCTCTGGATTTTTTACTTAATAAAGAGGAGCAAAAGGTAATAGCCAAAGCAGTAAGCGAGCTGCCCGAACAATGCCGTAAAGTTTTTGAGCTTATTTATTTTGACGATCTTCAATATAAAGCTGCGGCTGTAAACCTGCATTTATCAGTAAATACCGTTAAATCACATCTGAAAAATGCCCTGCGGATTCTGAAAAGCAATTCCCGGTTGAAATCGTATTACCTCGTAAAAAAATAATTCCAACACACTCACCCTTTTTCTTAAGATTTTTGTCTTTAAACCATATTATGGAAAGAGATCACTATAACTTACCTGATTTTGTACTCGGATTACTGGCTGCCAAAGCTAGTGGGAAGCTAACGTCCGAACAGGAAATACAATTGCAGAGCTGGCTTTCGCAAAATCCGCAGCACATGGCAAAAAGCCAGGAGTTACTGCGATTATTGCAGAAACAGCATTATCTGCACCTCCGCACTCAGGTAAATGAAGCGCAGGGCTGGAAATCCATCCGGCAGAAAATCCATACTGAAAAACCTATCCGAACCCTGGACTGGAAATGGTCGAAATACGCTGCAGCACTATTGGTAATTATCGGTTTTGCATGGTATTTAAGCACAACTGTAACAAAACCACCGAAAGAATCAGCCATAGCTCGTGAGCCAAAGGTTGAGCGAAACAATAAAGCTGTTTTGATTTTATCTGATGGCAGTGAGATGGTTTTGGATAATCCCGGCGATACGTTGCTGAAAGATTCAGGCGGAGTTAATATCAGGAATATACCCGGCCAGCTGCTCGCATACGGTAAATCCTATACCAACCCCAACGAAAAAGCTTCTAACAAATTAGTGGTTCCCGCAGGAGCACGATATGAGATACAGTTATCGGATGGCACAAAAGTTTGGATGAATTCAGTTTCTCAATTGGAATACCCGCTTGCTTTCGGCAAATCGCAACGAAGAATAAAACTAACGGGAGAAGCTTTCTTTGAAGTGGCAAAAGATGCCACACGGCCATTTATTATCGATGCCAACGGTTACGAAATCAAAGTACTGGGGACTTCGTTCAATGTATCTGTTTATCCTGCTGATACTTACATGGAAACAACTCTTGTTAACGGGGCCGTTGAAATTACAGGAAAAGGAGGAAAAGTTATAAGCCTGAAACCTGCGCAAATGGCAAGGATTGGCAATGCTGATCAGTCAATTGCTATTGAGACTGTGGATACACGGTATTTTACATCGTGGAAGGACGGAATAATGTACTTCAATAATATGCCTTTAGAAGAACTTACAACAAGGCTCGAACGCTGGTATGGAGTAAAAATAACGTTTAAAAATGAAAAACCGAAGCGGTTGCATTTCAGCGGTGCTTTAGAAAATAGCAGGGATATCCGGTTTTTGTTAAACCTTGTTTCGCAAACCACACATGTAAAATTTGAAGTAAACGACAAACTCATTACAGTAGAATAAAAAAAACCGGAGAATGCTGAAACATTTTCCGGTCGGGAAGTAAACCGATGCCTTCAATTTTCGCGAGAGAAGGGCATCAATTTGTATAACCTTAATTACAAAGGTATGAATAAAAAGCTACAGTGGCACAGCCAGGCCAGATGGAAAGAACTTAAGTTTTATGTGATCCGTATGAAGATCTTCCTTTTTCTTACCCTAATCAGTGTGCTGCAATCCACAGCGGGTGTTTATTCGCAGAATGGCCTGATCACCCTTAAACTTCACGATGCCTCGTTTGCAGAGGCCATGACAGAAATCTCCGAACAGAGTGATCATTTATTCATTTTCAGTAATGATGAGGTTAACCTTGAAGAAAAAATTAACCTGGTGATTAAAAATGCCACCCTCGATGAAGCATTGAAAAAAGTACTTGTAAATACCAGCCTCGACTACAAAATTGTTGAAAATTATATCGTATTGTCTCCCTCAACAGCCAGGAAACTCAAACCTGTACCTGCGAATAGTGTGCCTGAACCACGTAAAATCCGGGGAACAGTAACCAACACTGCCGACGGGCAGCCAATGCCTGGCGTAAATGTCTATTTCAAAGGCACAACAGTAGGTATAACCACTGATATAAATGGCAAATATGAACTTATTGTTCCTGATAACGCCCAGATCCTTGTTTTTTCGCTGATCGGGATGAAAGTGGAAGAAGTGGCAATAGGAAAACGGACAGAAATAAATATGGTGATGGTTGAGCAGGAAGTAAGGCTTAACGAGATTGTGGTTGTTGGATATGGCACTCAAATTAAGCGCGACCTTACCGGAAGCATAGGCAAAGTTGATGTTAGTGAACTTAAAAGTTTTACTGCTCCGGGATTTGAAACTGTGCTTCAGGGGCAGACAGCAGGGGTGCAGGTTCAGCAAAGTAGCGGCAAACTGGGAGAAGCAATTATGATGCGTATTCGTGGTTCCTCGTCTGTATCAGCAAGCAATCAGCCACTGTATGTGGTTGACGGCGTACCCATCACAACCGAAAACCAGGGCGATTTGAGTAACCAGCCTACAAATCCGCTTACTGATATTAACTTCAATGATATTGAATCCATACAGGTATTAAAAGATGCTTCTGCCGCAGCTATTTACGGTTCAAGAGCTTCTAACGGAGTAGTGCTCATCACAACGAAGAAAGGGAAAAGCGGAAAAACGAATTATGCTCTCAATTATGTATTTGGAGTAAATCAGCCAAGTCATTTGCGCGACTGGTGCAACCGCGCCGAATACCTTGAACTGATGGATGAGTCGCTGAATAATTCCGTGGATGCCAATGGCCTGATATGGGGCTGGAAAACTCCGGATGAGCTTAAAGATGTGTATATTCCCGGATGGCGCGATGGTACGGATACTGATTGGCAGAACGAAGCCTTTCAGAAAGGATTACTCCAAAAGGTAAATCTTTCAGCTACCGGTGGTACCGAAAAAACCCGCTTCTACACAGGAATTACTTATGACAATCAGGATGGAATACTTATCGGGAATAACATTCAGAAAATAAGCGGCAGGCTTAACCTCGATCAGGAAGCTTCGAAGCGCATATCTTTTGGTATAAATATGAACCTGGTGCAAACCACACTCAACAGGATTGTGGAAGACAATGCTTTTGCCAATCCAATACAAATGGTGGCAATTCCTTCGGCACAGTCTGTTATTGATCCGGCAACCGGCGAATACAATACGAAAACAGTGTATTACAACAGCCTTATCGACTATAGGGATGCTCAAAACAAAACCCAGGTTTTCAGAGCTTTTGTAAATTTATACGGACAGATTAAATTTGCAGATTGGGTATCGTTCCGCTCTGAATTTGGTACAGATATTCTTACCCAGCATGAAAAAAATTATTACGGACGTTATACCAACTGGGGCAAGCCTGGTGGCCTAAGCATCAATCGCGAAGTAAGTGTGTATAATTACAATACCAATAATTATTTCTCCTTTGATAAAACATGGAAAGACATTCATGCGCTCAATGTGGTTGCCGGCATGTCGTTCCAGAATTCCAGTTCCAGCGGCACTTCGATGGAGGGGCGTGGTTTTATTTCCGATGATTTCAAGAATATGTCGAGTGCAGCCGAAATTACCGATTATACAGGCTGGGGGTATGGAAACAGTTACCTGAGTTATTTCACACGCGCCAACTACAAGCTCCAGGAAAAATACCTGCTTTCACTAAGTGGCAGGCTGGATGGGGCTTCCCGTTTCGGAAACGACAACCGCTATGGTTTCTTTCCGGCTGCTTCTATGGGCTGGATTATGTCGGAGGAGCAATTCCTGAAATCATCCAGATCAATCAGCTTTATGAAACTCAGGTTTAGCATAGGGAAAACAGGTAATTCGGAAATTGGAAACTATGCTGCACTGGGTTTGTACGACGGAGTTAATTATGTAGGAGTAACCGGCCTTACTCCTTCGCAACTGCAAAATCCGGGACTAAGCTGGGAAGAAACTACGCAGTTGGATATGGGTATCGACTTTGGTTTATTTAAAGACCGTATAAGCGGGCAAGTTGATTTGTATCATAAAAAAACCACCGATATGTTACTGTATCGCTCCTTGCCTGCAACAAGCGGTTATACAGAGGTAATTATGAACGTTGGAAGTCTCGAAAACAGGGGCATTGAGTTTTCATTGAAATCGCATAATACAACCCGCGCTCTAAAATGGACAACAGAGTTTAATATAGCGTTCAACAAAAATAAAGTTTTGAGTATTGATGGTCCCGAGATTGCTTACGGAGTAAACTATGTGATTGAAGGGGAGGAGATTGGTGTTTTTAAAATGGCTGAATTCGCCGGAGTTCATCCTATGACTGGTGATGCGCTCTTTTATAAGAATGATGGTAGCGGGCTTACTACCAATAATTACAATGAGGCCAAAATCGTAGTTGCAGGCTCTCCGAACCCGGATTTTGTCGGCGGTTTGACCAATATTTTTACATACTACCAGTTCGACCTGAATATTTTAATGAGTTTTGTATACGGGAATAAAATCTATATGAGTGCTGACCGCTATGTTTCGGCTAATGCCGAATCATGGGACAACCAGTCAACATCACAGTTGAATCGCTGGCAGAAACCAGGCGATATCACTGATGTTCCCCAGGCTCGTTTCGATTCAAGGAACGGTTCGCAGCACTCTACACGTTATCTGGAAGATGGCTCTTTCCTTCGGGTCAGAAATGTAGCTTTTGGTTACAACCTGCCGGCACGTATCACCCAGAAGATAAATTTCGATAAAGTGCGTATCTATGTTTCAGGGCAAAACCTGCTGACATTTACCAAATATCCGGGTTTTGATCCGGAAGTGAACAGCCTCAGTGCCGGAGCAACTACCCAGGCAAATAATGTGTCGATGGGTGTTGACTTCTTTACCGCACCCCAGATGCGCTCACTTATTTGTGGAATAGAAGTGAATTTCTAACAGTTCATTTCAATCAACAACACCTAAAAATTAAACTTTATGAAACCCTTATCTATACTAATACTCACAATTTTTGCAACGCTGTTCATCTCTTCCTGTGACAAAAACCTGGATATTGAGCCGCAACAGTCGATGAATGCCGACATTGCACTCTCAACTCCTGAAAATATAAAAGCTACACTGGTAGGCGCTTATGTATATGCACGTTCGCGCTGGACTATGGGAAGCCAGTTTAATGAGTATTCCGAATTGCTGGCCTCTACCGGCGATCTTCAGCATGTAGGTTCGAACCGCGAACCGCTTGAAATTATTACAAAAACAATTACAGTTAATAATTCATACATTGCCAGTTCATGGATTGATTCCTATCACCTGATCAATACGGTAAATAATGTTTTGGGAGTGATTGATGTAATTGAGGAACAGGATCGCAACCAAATAAAGGGCGAAGCATTGTTTCTGCGCGGATGGACCTACTTTGAAATGACCCGACTGTGGGGCCTGCCTTACATAAGCGGGCAGGAAAACAAGCAGCCTGGTGTTCCCCTGGTACTTACTCCAACCACACAAGCCAGCCAGGCAATTCCGGTTGCCCGGAATACGGTGGAAGAATGCTATACACAGATAATCGCTGACCTGGTTCTTGCCAAAAGCCTTTTGCCCGAAAGCAACGGTTTCTGGGCCGATTCGTATGCAGCAGGATCATTACTGGCTAGAGTTTATCTGCAGCAGGGTAAATTTGCTGAAGCTGCTGCCGAAGCAAATAGCGTAATAGAATCAGGTAAATACCATTTGATAGCTTCTCCTAAACAGGGCTTTAATAACGCATCAAATTCTGTCGAAGATATTTTTGACCTTCAGAACAACCTTACCAGCAATACAATATGGCTCACCGAACGCTATGCAAGCCTCAATGGAATGGGCAGGGGCGATTACCAGATGGGACCCTCATTCTTTGAAATTTTTGAACCCGGTGACCTCCGTGGTCAGATCAAGTTGAAAACTCAGCCAAGTTATACATGGGAAAATATCGACAGCATGTATTATATTGGTGTTGGAACCATTAGGAGCGGAGGTATCAATACATTTAAATATGCCAATTACTATGCAGCAATTCCTATGATCCGGCTGGCCGAATTAATCCTAATAAGGGCGGAGTCGAATTTTATGATTCTGCAGTCAGGTGGACAAATTGCAGGGCCAAATAGTCCTACCAAGGATATAAATCTGATCAGGTACAGGGCACAAGCCTCCCAATATGCTATACCCGTAACACTCGATCAGATTATGACTGAGCGCTACCGCGAGCTATGCTGGGAAGGCTTCAGGCTTCATGACCTGAAACGCGGGCATATAAACATTGGAGATCTGCCCTATGATGCCGGTAACCTTATTTTGCCTATTCCCCAGCAGGAAATGGAAATCAACTCATTGCTGGAACAAAATCCATACTATCAATAAATATTTAAAACTCCACAAACATGAAACTTATTTTATCATTCATAATACTGGTACTGTATAGTGTGAATACCGGTTTTGCCTGCACAACCGTGATAATTTCCGGAAAATTCACCAACGACGGCAGACCATTGCTTTGGAAACAACGCGACAGTGATGCTTTCAACAACAAAATCGTTCATCTGAAAGGAGAAAAATACCATGCTGTTGCATTAATTGATTCCGACGATAGTGAATTTGAAAATATCTGGATTGGATTCAATAACGCTGGCTTTGCTATTATGAATTCAGCTTCCTATAACCTTAAAGGTGATGATACTACCAGCTTCTCGGAACAGGAAGGCTCTTTTATGAAAAAAGCACTTCTTTCGTGTGCCACTGTTGATGAATTTGAAACGTTTATCCGCATGTATCCAAAACCAATGGGAGTTGAAGCTAATTTCGGTGTGATTGATGCTTTTGGTGGCGCAGCATATTTCGAAACTGATAATTTTAACTACACTAAGATAGACGTTAATGATAATCGTATCGCCCCACATGGTTACGTAATACACACCAATTACAGTTTTACCGGCGAGCCTTCGCAGGGAGCTGGCTATATACGTTACCAAACCGCGGAACAATTGTTCTACCAGGCATCTGCTCAGCAGAATCTGAGCGTTGACTATATCATTAATACCATGATGACCTCGCTTGAAAACTCACTAACCGGCGAAAGTGTTGCAGAAGCACTGACTCAAAGCGGGCAGCAATCCCATTTTATGTACAACCAGGATTGCATCAACCGGTATAGCAGTGTTTCATCTGTAGTTATCCAGGGCGTTATGCCGAAAGAGAATCCTGAATATACAATTATGTGGTCACGGGTTGGATTTCCGCTCTCTTCAATTGTAGTTCCTGTATTACTTGATAAAAACGGATCGCTGCCAAAAGTGGTTACGGCAGCTGCCGGCGAAAATGCACTAGTATGTGATAAGTCGTTGTTGCTCAAAAAAGTAATGGTTCCTATCCGCAGAGGTTCAGGGAAATACTATATCAATCTCACCAAAGTGGCCAACGCTGAAAAAACCGGAGTTCGACAGTTGATTGAACCTGTGGATAAGGAAATCATCAAACAAACCAAAGCTAAAATGGAAGCCTGGCGTTCGAAAAATATGGATACTAAAGAACTGGGCTTATTTTACGATTGGCTGGATCAGAAGGTTCTCGGTTCCTATCAGAGTTTGTTTGGTATTTAAAATTGATCGCAAAAAAAGGAAAAGTTATGAAACAAATATTCCCTCTTTTATTGTTAAGTATCCTGGCAATTTATTCAGGATGCCAAAAAGATGAACCGAATCCAACGGCATGTTTTACCGTTAGCAAAACCACTGCCATTGAGAATGAAACCCTCGAATTTACAAATTGTTCCGAAAATGCTACCGCTTATTACTGGGAATTCGGCGACGGAGAGGTGTCAACAGCAAATGTTATTAATCGTGCCTATCAACATCCGGGTGTTTACGAACTGAAACTCACGGTTTGGAAAGGTGAAAAAACAGCTGTACAGACACAAACCATTACGATTAACGAAAATCCTATACCGGTGGCTTGTTTTACCGCCAGCAGCTCAACCGCTAAGGTTGGTGAAGAAGTTATTTTTACCAATTGTTCGATAAAAGCAGACAGTTATTTATGGGATTTTGGAGACGGCGCGACATCAGCACTCGAAAACCCTGCACATACATACACTGAATCTGGCTCTTTTTCGGTTCAGTTAACTGCAACAAATTCAACAGGCAGTTCACAGAAGGTCTTACCGCTTGTTGTGGAAACTGCCGGGGTATTGCTTTCCGAAGGCTTTGAAGACTATCCTGACTTTTCCATCACCGATTTTGGCAACTGGACATTGCTTGACAATGATGGGGCACCATCATGGGGAGTTTCTGGAATTGATTTCCCAAATTATGGCTATACAGGCTCATTTATCGTTTTTAATCCTTCGCAAACGGTGCCTCCGTCAACTGATCAGGAACGGTTTCTGGCCCATAGCGGGAATAAATATGCAGCCTGTTTCTCAGCAAAGTTTGTAGGCGATGTAACGCATAACGACGATTGGATGATCAGCCCGGAATTTGTTCTGGGTGATAATTATAAACTCTCGCTTTGGATAAAATCCCTTTCTGATGAATATGGCACCGATCGCTTTGCAATACAATTAATTGAAGCAGAAACTGTTCATTGGATTACTCCAGTTGATAGCTATATTGTTCCGCCAACTACATGGAATAACTACATCTATGATCTATCCTCATTTTCCGGTAAAACGGTAGCGCTTAAAATTGGCTGTTTGTCATCGGATGCTTTTTCCATGTTTATCGACGATATTAAAATAACAAATGAGGCAGGCAAATCGGTCTTTATGCAGGATTTTGAGAACGAGCCTGTTTCAAAAGCCCCTAAACGCAGGTAAAAAATAGTTGGTGTTTGATTAAAGCTTTGCCAGTGCATCACTGCCTGGCAAGGTTCTTTCCCTTATTATTCATTCCGTGTATCAGTTTCAGGATGAAATGAAAAATAACTACCGGCATATTTTATTCTTTTGGTTCATCAGCCTGTCGGCAGCAAATGCTGCTTTTAGCCAGGAAATGCTGTTTGGCACCAATAATTATATCGAATACCAGGTTGGTACTTTGCCAATTGTTATTTCAGTGCCGCATGGCGGATATGCAAGTCCTAATTCTATTCCTGACCGTACGTGTAATAATCCTGTATTTGCCACTGATGCGTTCACGATCGAATTAGCTGAAAAAATCAGCATTTCATTATTTGAACATACCGGATGTTATCCTCATATAATTTACAATCACCTTAAAAGATCAAAATTAGATTGCAACAGAAATCTCTCCGACGGGGCTTGTGGAAATTCTGAAGCAAAAATTGCATGGAATGAATTCCATAACTTTATAGATACAGCTCAACGTATTGCGAATAAAAAATTTAATGATAATACCATCTTCATTGATCTGCATGGACATGGTAATTCTATTCAACGGATAGAACTGGGTTATTTATTGTATGATGATGA
>JBBSDC010000135.1:0-10734 GCA_038249705.1 Bacteroidales bacterium
ACGGTGCTCTGCACCTTTATTTATAAAATAAAAATTGCTAAATCAGTGTTTGCTAATGTATGCTTCAATATTTCGGTGCGCTGCACCTTCTTGATCTGTTTTTCAATATTCCTACAACTATTAAGGTGCTCTGCACCTTTATTTATAAAATAAAAATTGCTAAATCAGTGTTTGCTAATGTATGCTTCAATATTTCGGTGCGCTACACCTTCTTGATCTGTTTTTCAATATTCCTACAACAATTACAGTGCTCTGCACCTTTATTGTAAACGGATAAAGTTACAGAGTGGAGCCATATTTGTAGTTAGTGCAATGAGTATTGATAATTTAGGTGCAGAGCACCGGAATAGAAAAATCCTTAAAAAAAAATGTTTGAATTAACAGCAGACCCTATAAATTCCTTGCTTTGCGAAGTTTATACTTGATTGACTCACACTGCAATCTTCCCGGTAAAAATCGGGATGGGCTCTCAAGGTAAAGCTAATGTCGAAAAGTATTACCTCCCAGACAATATTTCTTAAGAAGAATAATTGCACCTATAAGTTTAAATTATCCTTTATCCGAGGCGATAAATCTGTTAACCAGATAAAAGTAAAAAAGGCTGCCCCTAAGGACAGCCTTTTCGATTTCGATCAGATGATCGTGAAATCTTTTCAGTGATTAGAATTTATCCCAGAAAAGTTTGGTTAAAGGCGTATCTCCACCAATTGCAGCTGCAGCAGCGGTATAGTTAGGACCATTTAATGTTTGTTCGGAAACAGCATAAGTATAGCGTGTAGGTACTTTATCAATACCTTCAACGTGGCCTGCCGGAGCATATAGTTTCGGGTAATCTAATCTCCTGAAGGAATTCCATGCTGTGAAACCACGGAACCAGTAAGCTATCCATGCCTGTGTACCTATTTTCTGTTGCCAGGTAGGGAAGGCAGTAGCGTAAGCAACTGTTGGCTGAGCTAAGTATGCGGCTGCATCAACAGCAGAACCACCCCACGAAGTAATGGAAGCTGTAACGGCATTATTATAATGTGTTTCAGCTGTTCCTCCTACTACATAACCTCTTTCAACAGCTTCGGCCAAAAGAAATTCAGCTTCGGTGTAATCCATCAGTACAACTGCGGATGTAGACTTAACATTGTTAAGATTAACATGAGAGAAGTTGTTGTAGCCATTTGGGCTACCCTGTGCGCCTCCTTTAAATGTACCATCTTCCAAAGTTGTAGCAAATAATGGAAGTCTTGGATCGGGAACTGTAACGGTTAATACAGAGGTAGCAGGATCAGGTGTTGATGGCTGCATAGCATCAATTAATATGCTTGTAATCACAAAGTCGGAACGGCCACTGACAACTAACTCAGTATAAACCGGATTCTGGTTTGGTGATGATGTAAGATAAGCCATTGAAGCTTTTTCACCTTCCAAGAAAACATTTGAGGCAGCTGATTCAACTACAGTTTTTGCTAAAGCGCCATCCACATCCGCAATCATTAAACCCATGCGAAGTTTCAGTGTATTACCGAATCTCATCCATTTAGCAGTTCCGGCAGCAGTACCTTGGTATATGTTATCGAACCCGGCTGGAAAGCCAGCGGAAGTAGCAGTCATTTTGGATAAAGCTGCGTCCAGACGGCTAAGCAGGTCTTTATAGATCGTAAAAGCATCGTCATAAGCAGGTGAAGGATTGGTATAATCAAGTGCTTCACTATACGGCATGTCGCCATATGTTTCAACAATATTACTCCATGCAAGCACCGACATAATTTCAATGATAGCCAATTGGTTCTGCCTTACTTTTTCCTGACCAGGAACATCAGCACCAACAAGAACTTTTTCTGTTATTATACGGCTGGCTTCCTGGTAGTTTGCCAGTACAGGTCTGTACAAAGCATTCATATGGTTGGCCGGAACAGGACGTGTAACCATATCATAGCGACTTTCGTCAGGATAGGTTGTTTCGGCCCAATGCTGCATCCAAAGTAAATTATTGTTGCTGTTTACATTAGGGGTAAACATCTGGTTCAAAAACGCACGGGTTGCTCCGTTGTAAACTGCTTCACCAGGCACCGCTGTGAAGTCTTTCGTGTTTTTATTCAAATCTTCCAGTTTGCTGCATGCAGAAAACACCATGAAGACTGATATAATTACCAATAGTTTTTTCATAGTTTTTTAATTAAAAATTAAGTTTTAAACTGAAACTGATGTCACGGGTAGTAGGAAGTGATCCGATAGAGTAGCCTTGAATATTTCCGGCTGCTAATCCTGATTCAGGATCGGCATATGGTAAATTCTTGCTGATAATCCAGAGGTTGGAACCTACTGCGCTTAATGTTATACCTTTGATAAAGGTTTTGCTGAGTATGTTGAATGGTATAGCATAGGACAACGAAACTTCTCTCAGCTTAACATAACCTGCATCATAAACAAAAGCTCTGTGAGGCTCAACTGCATATCCCCATCCATCGGAAGTGGTTGCATCAACGCGGGTTGTGTTTGGTGTGCTTACGCCACCGGCAACATTAACACCTTCAATAATATAACCACCACTGGTTGCATCATCAGTAATAGGATCCCTTACAGGATTTCCAAGGTCATTGTTACCTGCAGTTTCAGGATACAATCCGCTGGCCAAACCGTAGTACATATCCAGTGAGTAAATATTGCCACCTTTTTGCATATCAACAAGGAAACTCAAAGATACTCCTTTGTATGAAAGAGTGTTACTGATACCGCCCATCCAGTCAGGGTTAACACTTCCCAGATTTTGGGTAGCAGTTTTTGATTTAACAGGTAAACCGGAACTGGCACTGATAATCTTGTTACCGTTGGCATCATAGGTATAATCTTTACCCTGAATCATTCCGTAAGGCTGGCCTACGGTTGCATTCAATGTAACGCCGCCCTGGAAACTACCCAATACAAGGTTGGTAATTTTGTTTCCTGAAATAGGATCGGTATAAAGATCAACTACCTCGCTATTGTTTTTTGACCAGTTGATATTCATATCCCATCTAAAATCCGTAGTTCTCACAGGATTCAGATTTAATGTAACCTCTACTCCATTATTCTGAATTTCGCCGGCATTCACCCACAGAAAGTTATAACCGGAAGTTTGGCTAACAGGAACAGCCATGATTTGATCGAAAGAAGCTGATTTGTAGAAAGCTAAGTCGAAACCAACTCTGCTATCAAAGAATGACATCTCAAGACCGGTTTCCCAGCTTTTGGTACGTTCAGGCTTCAGGTTTGGGTTTTTCTTCGTGTTGGGGAGTGCATTGTTTGCACCGTTCATAGGTTGGTTTACTACGTAGGTGTCAATAAGTTGGTCGAAACCGGCAAGGTTACCTACTTCAGCATAGTTCAAACGGAATTTACCAAGCGACATCCAAGAAGTTTTAACTAAATTGGAGAAAAGGAAAGCTCCGGTTACTGAAGGATAAATGTATTTATTATTATCGGTTGGCAAGGTAGATGCATAATCTCTACGGATGGTTCCGTCAATGAATAAGAAGTCCTTATATCCCAATGATACACTTGCATACTGGCTGATAACTCCAACTATTGGGAGTGATTCAACAGGGTAAGGTAATGGGGAAATGCTGTTTTGTATCGAATAAATATTGGGAACAACTAATCCACCGTTTGTTGAATTGGAGAAAAATGAGTTATTGGTTCTTCTCTGGTTTGCACCTAATACACCACTCAGGTTGAAATTTTCACCGATTTTTTTCTTAAAGTTCAGCATAAAGTCAAAGTTGTATTCGCTGAAAGTATTATCCCTACGCAGGTAACCTGATTTCTGGTTGGCGCGGCTAACTCCGAATGCAGTGGCTACACTACCTACAGCTCTTCTTTCTTCCTGGAATTCAGCATACGAATCGGCCGAAACACGTCCGAAAGCATCTAACCAATCGGTAATCTTATAATTAAGGGCAAAGTATCCGATGGTACGGGTTCTTGTATCATTCTGATAATTCTGATCACGTTGGAAATAAGGATTATCAGTATATATAGGATAATTAAGCGCAGAATTGTAGTTCCATGTTAAGTTGCGGCCGGTAAGATCATATGCTGTCTTTTGATCAGCATAATCAACATTGAGTTGTGCCCACTGACGCATGTTAGATAAAATGTTGTCGTTATATCCTGTTGAGTTACGACCTACAGCATCCTGTTTACTATAAGTTACCGAAGCGGTTGCTGTTAATTTTTTTGTAACGTTCCAGCTACCGTTTACCAGGAAGTTATTTTTCTTTAACTCACTGTTAGGCATCAAACCTGTTTGCTTGAAATTGGTATAAGCCATCCTGAAATTGCCAAACTCGCCTGATTTGTCAATTGCAATTGTATTTGAATAGGTTACAGGTTTTTCGAAGAAAGTGATAGGTCCGTTTTTAGTTGCTTCCCATGGTTTTGATTGTTTATACCATGGTGATTCAGGATCTACAGAATACCATCCCCAAACCGGGTGTCCATCGTATCTGGCACCATAGGATGCATCTTCAGTTGTAGGAATCCAATCCACTAAAGGATCGTTTGGATCTGTTGATGTTAGTGCGCCTGATGCAGTTCTTTTATCAAACCATGCATCTCCGTCAGGTCCGTAAAATGCACCATAACCGGCACCGTATTTGTCCTGGTAAGTAGGGAAAGTTGATTTATCAATACTACTCATGGTAATACTCGAATTCAGCGAAACACCAATCTGGCTTTTTTCACCGGCTTTTAAAGTTTTACCTTTTTTTGTAGTGATCATAATAACACCAGCTGCAGCGCGTGAACCGTAAAGTGCGGTAGCTGCTGAACCTTTCAGAACGTTGATTGATTCAATGTCCTCAGGGTTAATGTCGCCTGCTGCATTTCCGTAGTCGTAACCTACAGCACCTGTACTCTGGCTGCTGTATGATCCGATATTGTTATTAACAGGAATACCGTCAACAACATAAAGAACCTGGTTGCTTCCGGTAAGGGATTTGCTACCACGAATAATAACATTGGTTGATCCACCCATGTTGTTATTCTTTTTAATTTGAACGCCCGACAGTTTACCTGAAAGACTGTTCATGAAGTTGGTAGATTTTACTGCGCTAACAGCATCTCCTTTTACTTCCTGTGTAGCATAGCCGAGTGATTTTTTCTCACGCGTAATACCAAGAGCCGTAACTACAACGCCCTCAATATTTTGTGCTTCGCTTTGCATCACAACATCCAAAATGTTCGCTGCGGTAAGTGCGAGGTCCTGCGTCGTCATTCCAATGAAAGAGAATTGCAATGCAGTGGCACCAGTAGGAACATTGATGCTGTACTTTCCATCGAGGTCAGTTAATACGCCTTGACTTGTTCCTTTAACAAGTACAGTAACTCCGGGAATTCCGTTCCCGTCATCAGCGCTGGTAACATTACCTGTGATGGTTCGTTGTGCCAGCACCTGCATTGCTGAGAGCAGCAGGATTACCAGCAAAAAACTTAGTTTTCTCATAGGTTAATTGATTTGGTTAGTTAGTGTTTAATTGGTTTGGTAATAATTGATTAGGATTGAGGTTGAATTTGGTTTTAATTCATACTTTTCTTAATTGGTTAAATAATGCATTGGATTCTATCTGGTATTTTCACCAAATATAACGTATTTATCAAGGTTTTCGCAGATGTATACATTGATTTTATTCCAGTTTTATGAACAATGGGCTGTTGCTACATGCAGTTATTCATATAAGTATGTCCTGCTTTTATTACGCATAGTATTGAGATTGCGAGTTTTAGTATTATGATTTAATTAGTATGGAGTACAAGACAATACAGGGGGTAAAAGTAACAATTTCTTAATACCTAATTTATTTTCTGATTTTTTTTTTTATTTTCTTCAGTTTTTTAACTTTTAATCATGTTTGCAGGGTTCGTGATTGACACTCCATACAAAATTATAAGTATTGACGTGATAGCTAAGCCGATAAATGTAAGATGGTTATAACCAAGGAACACTACCGGCAGAAAATATTGTACGACTTTAATGAATGCATACGTATAAAAACCAGCTATTTTCATTTTCCACATCATATATACTCCTACCAGACCAATGCCTGCGAGTACTATTAATGCTACAAAAAAATAATACCCTTCCTGATAGTATTCCATTACAATCCCCGGGAATAGAGAGGATGGTACATTTCCTGACAATGAATATAGTATGAGCACTAGCATCATAATAATCCACATTATACCTGAAAGGGCCGAACCAATGCAAAGCCAGCTGAGCAGAATCGGTCGTTTTTTATCAATCAGCATTTTAAGAATTGAATGGTTTGAATTTTTAGTTTGCATTTACCTGGTTTATTAACACAAAAGAAGCAATGAGCAGGCTAAAGTAATTGGTAAATAAAGGAAAGTGTAAGAAAAATCTCTATCATTTCATGAATTTCAGAAATCCGCTATATCCCCAAATAAAAAGAAAGGTTAAAAAAATTGTTATTCCCGGCATCGGGAATCCTGCAATGTATATGAGCGGAAGTATTAGCAGAAGTAGTTGTGACGCGGTATAGAGATGAAAACCGACTTTTCGCATCCGCCACAATAATACAGCACCGGCAAAGGATATTGCATAAAGAATTGTATTCAGAAAAAAGAAAGTCCTTCCGGCTGAAAGCATCAACTCAATCAATTCACGGTTTTGCTCATCGGGTATCAGGTTCAGATTTGCAGAAAAATAACTATGAACCAGTCCGATTATTCCGTATGAAAAAAGTGCTAACCCACTTCCAACAAATGTAAATATGCAGAGAATTCGCAATAAAGTAAGATTTGGAGCAGCTTCACTCTGACTGGGTTGTTGTTGTTCGTCCATAAATGAAAGTTGATTTTAGGCTATGTTGGATTGAATTTTTTAATTGAGAATGAAAGTGAGAACCAGAATGAGACAACTGTATTTCCTGATAGTTAAAACCTGAAATACCGGATTATACTGATGTATTATTTACAATGATTAACCCAGATCTCCGGTAATTTTTTCAACTTCGGTGAGTATTTCACATGATTTCACCAAGGCTTTCATACTATTATGGTCGTTATACAGTGGCCTGTCGATTTCAAGGAAATCAACATAACGGCGGATAACTTCTTTTGCTTTTGTAACTCCGGCTCCAAAGGCATATTCTCTAAAATCGAGTGCCTGAGCGGCTGCCATCAATTCAATACCCAGAATACCATAGGCATTATCCAAAATCTGGAAGTTTTTAATTGCCGTATTCATGCCCATGCTTACAAAGTCTTCCTGGTCGGCTGCTGCCGGAATGGATTGAATACTTGCTGGTGCTGACAATATTCGTTGTTCAACTATTTGCATATCGGCAGTATATTGACTGAGCATAAGCCCCGAAAACATACCTGCGCCTTTTGTAAGGAAAGCAGGTAATCCTACGCTCAAGGCTGGATTATTTAACCTGTTCATTCGGCGCTCGCTGAGTACGCTAACCATTGTTATCACAATTCCTGCCATATCCATAGGAACAGAAACCGGTGATCCCTGGAAATTAGCACCTGAGAGCTGCATGTTTTCTTCAGGAAAGAAAATAGGGTTGTCGCCTACACCATTCAGTTCAATTTCGACCTGCGAACGCGCATATTTTAATGCATCGTGCGCTGCACCAATTACCTGTGGTGTGGACCGCATACTATATGCATCCTGAACTTTGCATTTTATCCGGCCTTCAGCCAGATCGCCACCTGTAACCATTTTCCTGATGGATTCGGCACTGCGGATAGCACCTGCAAAACCACGTACTTCATGGATACGAGGTTCATAAGGTTTCATATTGGCTTTTAATGCTTCGAGCGACATGGCTGCTGCTATTTCAGCCTGTTTCAGCCAATTATTAGCATCCACCAGAAAAATAGCACTCATAGCGGTAAGCACATTTGAACCATTGATGGTTGCCAGTCCATCGCGGGCCATGAGTTCCGGAATATGAATTCCGGCTGCATCCATAGCGGCTTTGCCCTCTAAAAGCTCCCCTTTATAATAGGCCTTCCCTTCGCCCATCAACAGCAAAGCTATCTGCGACATGGGGGCAAGATCTCCGCTTGCGCCAACGGAACCTTTCTGACAAACAAAAGGAGTTACACCTTTATTCAGCATTTCGACAAGAGTAAGGGTAATTTCAGGGCGACAGCCTGAATTGCCATGTGCATGCACATTAATACGACCAAGCATAGCACCGCGCACATATTCAAGCGGCATTGCATCACCTATTCCTGCGGCGTGGTTATATATAAGGTATTTCTGAAAATCTTTAACCTGATCATCATTTAACACCACTTCCGAAAACTCACCAATCCCGGTATTTACACCATACATTATTTCGTGCGCTTCAATTTTCCTTTCGAGCATTGCACGGCAGGCAATAATACGTTTAAGGGCATCGGGATGAAGTTCGACCTGTTTGTTGTGGCGGGCTACTTGTACTACGTCATTAATGGTGAGACCCTGTCCTGAGATAATGTAAGTCATTGGTTACGGGAGTTAAGTGATTCGCACAGCAAACCTAATAAAAAAAATTTATTAACTGACTTTTTTATGCTGTTTAAATTATCATTGAAAAATCATGTTTCGTTCGAAATTATTCAGGCAATCGGAAATCATGATCCTGAATGAACTTCAAAGCGTTATCAATCAGCTCATACATAAGCACATCTTCTTCAACATAAGGGACAGATTGCCTGAAATCAGAAACTATAGATTGCAGGAATGGAGATGTGTTTTTTGTACCACGGAATTCCAATGCCTGGCAGCCTGCCATAAGCTCGATAGCAAGTATATTTTCCACATTTTTAACTACCCGTAATGCTTTGGTTGCGGCATTGGCACCCATGCTTACATGATCTTCCTGTTCATTGGAGGATGTAATGCTATCCACAGAAGATGGTGTACAAAGCTGCTTGTTCTGGCTAACTACCGATGCGGCTGCATATTGAGGAATCATAAACCCTGAGTTTAAACCCGGATGTGCCACCAAAAATTCAGGCAATCCGCGCTGACCGGCAATCAGCCTGTACAATCGCCTTTCGGCAATATTACCAAGTTCGGCGAGAGCAATAGCTATAAAGTCGAGAACAAAAGCCAGCGGTTCACCATGGAAATTGCCTCCTGATACTATAAGGTCATCATCAGGGAAAATAGTAGGATTATCGGTAACTGAATTTATTTCGCGTAAAATTACATCAGCCGCATACCTTACAGTATCTTTTGCTGCTCCATGCACCTGAGGGATACACCGGAATGAATACGGATCCTGAACAGCTTTCCCCGGCTGATCAATCAATTGACTTCCCTGCAATATCGTGCGGATGTTCCGGGCTGTTTCAATCTGACCCGGGTGAGGTCTGATTTCGTGAATTTTACTATGAAAAGGATCGAGTCGGCCATTAAAAGCTTCCAGAGAAATTGCACCGGTTATATCGGCCAATCGCAGCAGTTTAAATGCTTTGAGCAAAACAAGAACGCCATGTGCACTCATAAACTGGGTTCCGTTCAACAGAGCCAGACCTTCTTTCGATTTCAGGTTAACTGCTGACAATCCAAGTTCGGCCAATACTCCTTTGGCAGGTTGCCACTTCTCTTTGTAAAGCACATTTCCTGTGCCCAGCAGAGGTAAAACAAGGTGTGCAAGCGGAGCCAGGTCGCCCGAAGCGCCTAATGAACCCATTTGACGAACCTCAGGAAGAATATTGTTATTATAAAGATCGAGAAGCCTTTGAACAGTTATAGTTTGAACGCCTGAATTACCTAAAGAAAGTGCGTGAGCTTTAAGCATAAGCATAAGCCGCACAATATCCGGCTCTACATGCTCACCGATACCGCAGGCATGAGAAATAACCAGATTTACCTGTAACTGCGAGAGATCTTCGCGCGAAATGGATCGGTTGCAAAGGGAACCAAAGCCGGTTGTGATACCATAAATGGGTTCACTTTGAGTTTCAATTTTCCGATCAAGATAATTCCTGCATTTCTCAATCAGAGTAATAGATTCGGGGGAGAGAGCAATTTTCTGGCTCTGAGCAAGCATATTTTCAATTTGCTCAAAAGTTATAGGAGCCGGGGTTATAAAAAGAGGTTGTTGTGCCATTATTGTTGTACAGCTATTTACACCTTCTACAGGTGTGATTTTAAAATACGAAGAAAGATGGGTGATCCTGCCAGTAGCAGGAAAGAGGAAACAAACCTTACAGGCAAGTACGGTTAATCTGAATGATGAAATATAAATTCCAGTGCATGGAAATCAGTTTTCGGTATAAAGCCCAAAAATAGGGAATAATCGGTTGCGGCCAATAAATACAGAAAAGATTCTTAACAGAAATAAATGTTTTTATCCGTAAGGGAAACTTGCATATGAACTTCCTCAAAACTTATGAATATCTGAACTTCTTTTTTTACAACTTTTTTATGTTAATGCCCTACGGGCAATGTTCCTGGTACAGATTTTATTTTATTGATATTGAAGTCCTACGGACTATAAGATAGCCAGGTACTCCAACATTCAACACCAATTTAATGTCATTAGGTTGAACAGCCCCGTTTTTTATAACCCACTTACAATTGAGGAAGTTATTTTGAAAGCTTTCCTAAAGCATCAACTCAATAAAACTCAGGAAAACTCAGAAAAACTCAGTAATTGCCCGTAGGGCATTAACATCAATAAAGCACAGGAAAACTCAGTAATTGCCCGTAGGGCATCAACATCAATAAAGCAC
>JBBSDC010000136.1:0-10664 GCA_038249705.1 Bacteroidales bacterium
AAATGGCTCACAATACCGGGATGATAAAACTGAGGAATCCATATTGGTAGGAGCCAGCATGGGCGGCATTATTACTCGTCATGCTTTGACAAGCATGGAACAGGCTGGAGAAGAACATTTTGTAAAAATGTGGTTTTCATTCGATGCCCCTCAGGCTGGTGCATCTATTCCTCTTGGACTGCAACATGCCATTACTTTCCTTAGCAATATGCCTTGCTATGAGATTCCTAAACTAATAAGTGCCCGATGGCAATTCAGACAAGGAAAGGAAATCGTTAATACTATTGCTGCAAAACAAATGTTGGTAAGTCATTATGCTTCAACAGATGGAGAAGGGAAACCCGCACCGGAGTTTGTTTTATACAATGAGTTAAATTCAAAAGGAATCAACCACGATGGGTATCCGGTGTACAGCAAAAATTTTGCAATTTCTAATGGTGGGAAAACAAAACTGTACGAAAATAACCATCAACAAATTCTCGATATCAAGGCAAATGATTTTTCTTTTGTCTGCGCTTTGCTAACAGGATGCTTAACTAATCCTTATTGGTTTCATGCAAAGGCATGGGGTAATTCGAATGAAGTTAATCCATCAATTATACTGGATGGATCATATTCTTCATGCGCAATGCCATACTTATTGCCGACATGCAACAATATAGGTTTCGAAAACGCACCCGGTGGCTGGAATGCATTATTATACTCGCTCAATAAAAGCCCAAAGAATGTGAATCATATTAACGATGATCAGGATATTATAAAAACCCGGGCCACATTTATGGTTACCGCATCGGCATTTGGTATACCGGTTACTAAGGATAATGTTTACCTGGATTGGACAAAATACACTAATTGCAATGATAATACTCCAGGTTTAATTAAAACTAAATTTGATGCAATTAGGGGACAGAAACAAAATGAAGAACATGTTACGATTAGTGATTCTACCGGCAATTATTTGCAAGCTCAATTAGAAGCAGATTTTGCCCTATCACAACGACCACGTATTCGTGATGGCAATGCAATCAACCAACAAGTTAAGGGGCTAGTTGCTTATACAGCAAAGGACAATCTTAAATTTGGAGGCAATAACAATACATTTGCTTTTGAGAATGGAGCCAAAAGCCATATTACTGCCGGTAATACCATACAGTGGCTGCCAGGTTTTTCAGCCAACGCAGGAAGCACTGTATCCGCTAAAATCCAACCTATTGAATACAATACTGTTCTAAAATCGAGCAGGGTAAATGAGCCCTTATTCGATTACAAACCATCGGCATATGCCTGGCAGAAACATGATTATTCCTCCAAAAGTAATACAAACGAAATAATTGAATCATCTGGCCTTACATTATTCCCCAATCCTGCCTGCGATAGGATAACCATAACCTATGCCAACCAGCTCCATAGCCAGGCAATTATTTCTGTGTATAATACAAAAGGTCAATTGGTGCATAAAGCAATATCAAATGATGAAAGCCGTTATATGCTTGATGTCAGATCATTGCCTAATGGAATATACTCAGTCAATGTAGTTTTTGGAAATAATTCCGCAACCCTTAAATTTATTAAGCAATGAAACCTGAAATATTTTCTTTAGCATTAGTTATCATTATGATTAATTTAATGTCATGTGAAATAAAGGTTAAAACTACTGTTGTATATGGAATGGTGATAGACGCGGGCTCCAAACAACCGATTGACAGTGTTTTGGTTACTTTACTAGATGGAGTTAGCACCTCTGGAGGGATAATCCCTGGTAATACTACTTCAGGCATAAAAAATGTAGCTTATACCGATAAAGATGGGAAATTCAGAGTAGAAATTACCGGAGAGTACTCCCCATTTATTGCTCTTTCAAAACCAAGGTATGCAGCTCCTCATGGTGGCTTGATCAACAGTGTAAAATGGGGTGTTGAAAATTCAATGCTCTATGAAATGGTAGCGCCTTCTCACTTCTGCGGCAAATTTCATAATATAGGAGATACAGTACAAGAACTGAAAATTGCAATAATCGGCCCATATGACCTGAATGATACAAGCCAAAGTATGGATGGAGATAATGTGGAAGGTTGGCAATTGGTATATCGCACCAATAAAACAATTTATGATATTTGTCAGGGGAATAGGATATATGATGCGGGTATAGGAAACTCATTTCAAAGATATCAGCTTAGAATTAAACGAAATAATTCATGGGAAAAGAGATTGGATAGCGTGTATATTAAGGGATTTGAAACTTATACCGATACAATTAACTTTTAAGTAATGAAAATCAATTGAAGTAAATCTTCTTCAAAAGAGATAAGCTATGAAGAAATCCTTTTTGTTAATTCTTCTTTCCGGCATGCTTTTCATTTCCGCATGCGAAAAAAAAGACAGAACTACTATAGTCAGTGGCAAGGTGATAAACGCCGGCTCCAAACAGCCTATAGATAGTGTAAAGGTTTCGTTGTTGGATGGTGTGAGTACCGCCGGGGAAATTATCCCTGGCAATACTACTTCTGGCAAGAAAAATATTGCTTATACGGATAAAGAAGGAAAATTCAGGGTAGAGATTACGGGGGACTACGAGCCTTTCCTCTCACTTTCGAAACAAGATTATGAAGCACCACAAGGAGGTTTAGTCATAGGCGTAGAATGGGGAAATGATAATGCTTACAAAGTATATGAGATGAAAGCAAATGCATGGTTCAATCCTGTTGTTGCACCAAGGTCTGAATTTAGTTCTGGAATTATTTGTCCCGCAGTGTACAATCAATACTATGGCTGTGAGTGCGAATATCTGCTTAAGAGCCTTCCGGAAACACCCATGAAAGTATTTGATAGAAAAGATCTCTTAGGAAATTTTGGTTGGAGTCAATATGGGGGAGATACTTATCAACTATACAAAATTGAGGTAAATAGGAATGGCGTCAAACAGATTATTATTGATAGCGTGTATATAAAATCCTTAGAAACTTACACGGATACCATTTACTTTTAACTTAAACAAACCTGTACCAAAAACCTTGTTAATAACCTGAGTACAATCTTTTGCTCACAACCTGTAGATTCGTAAAACAATGAAAACCACACTATATCTTACAGGAATCTTAGCTTTACTTGTTATTGCTGCTTCTTGTGAAAAAAAGGAACGAACTACTGTGGTCAGCGGAACTGTTATAAATGCTGGCTCCAAACAACCAATCGACAGCGTAAAAGTTTCATTATTAGACGGGGTGAGTACAGCCGGGGAAATTATCCCCGGAAATACTACTTCTGGTAAGAAAAATGTTGCTTATACCGATAAAGAAGGCAAATTTAAGGTTCAGATTACAGGTGAATACGAGCCTTTCCTTTCACTTTCGAAACAAGATTATGAAGCACCACAAGGAGGACTAGTGATTGGAGTAAGGTGGGGAGAAGATAATTCGGATAAAATTTTTGAGATGAAGACCTATGCTTATTTTAATCCGGTTTTGGTATCTGTTGCATATGTAACGTCTGTAAAATTTTGTCCTGCATATTTTTCAAAAAACACATTAAATTTTGAATGTGAAAGTGGCTGGGAAGAAACCCTTGGTAATGGATCCAGTCAGCCTTTTAACAATGTTCCTTTTCTTACTTATGGGGATATGTTCCAGAAATACAAAATTGATTTCAGACGTAACAATATCCTTTACAATAAAGTAGATAGCGTTTATATAAAAGGTTTTGAAACATACCATGATACTATTTACTATTAAAATAAACCAATATGTGCCCAAAAACCTTGTAAACACTTGAATGCTATCTTCTGATCACAACCCACAAATTCTTAAAACAATGAAAACCACACTATATCTTACAGGAATTTTAGCTTTACTTGTTATTGCTGCTTCTTGTGAAAAAAAGGAACGAACTACTGTGGTCAGCGGAACTGTTATAAATGCTTTCTCCAATCAACCCATCGACAGTGTAAAAGTTTCTTTATTAGACGGTGTGAGTACCGCCGGGGAAATTATTCCTGGTAATACGTCCTCCGGCCTTAGTAATGTTGCTTATACCAATAAAGAAGGCAAATTTAAGGTTCAGATTACAGGAGAGTATGAGCCTTTTTTGGCATTCTCGAAACAAGACTATAAAGCTCCGAACGGAGGCTTAATTCAAAATGTTGATTGGGGATCAAATACCAACGATTATGTATGCAAAATGATAGCAAAAGCGTGGTTCAATCCAGTATTAGCTCCGAAAGAATCCTTTTTATCAGGCAGCATTTGTCCAGCAAAGATTCCTGATATCTATTGTTTTGATTTGCCTCATAGCCCTTCTCAAGCACCTGAGCGGTTTGAATGGGATGGTCATTATGGATGGGGAGCAAATGGGGACACATATCGGTGGTATATACTAAAGTTTAATAGAAATGGAGATTATATAGAAGTTATTGATAGCGTGTATATAAAATCCTTAGAAACTTACACTGATACTATTTACTTTTAACTTAAACAAACATGAACGGAAAAACCTTGTTACTCACTTGAATGCTATCTTCTACTCACAAGCCCACAAATTTCCCCCCGTTGGCGCGGATTTGCAATCCGTGCCGGTACAATCTAACTTTAAAATATGCTAATTGAAAAGGTTTATTGGATATATTTGTAATGGAATGAGAACGATAAATAAAATAGGATTACTGAGAGGCACGGATTATAAATCCGCGCCGGCGGGGATTTTGGGAATGGTAATACTTCGAATTTACTTCATCCAAGAATAGTGTATAATTACCCTGGTTCCTATCCGGTTACATTAATTGTTACCGATACTTTCAACTTAGTATCAGATACTCTGCGGCAAACTTTCGTAGTAATAGACTGTGATACAAACCGGCAACTCAAAAATCGTATAGATCCAAAAGTTGTGGCGTATCAAAATTATAATTTTATTGATAATATCAACGATTACCAAATTTCCCCTAACCCTTCAGAAGGAAGGTTCTATTTAAGTGGCTTACCATGTAAATCATTGTCAATTTCAGTATACAACATAAAAGGCTGCCAAATATTTAACAAAAATATTACTTTTGATGGAACCTACGAATTGGATTTAAGCACCTGTTCACCCGGTATGTATATTGCGGTAGCTGACGATGGAATTGAGAAACACCGTTTTAAACTTATTTTACTCAAATAGACAAAATCTGATGAAGAGGCAAATCAATACATTATTACTATTCAGGCTTTCAATCGTTTTGATTTTGCCTCTGTTAGTAACTTGCCTTTCTGCTACCGGACAAAACAAGTTTCTGAATAAAACCTCAATTGCTCTTACCTTCGAACCGAATGCGGTAATATATTATACAGCAAGAGGCGAGCACTTTCAGGTTACGAAATGGGGATATGGTTTAGCTCCCATGCTTTTCATATCACCCAAAGGGCAATATCTTGCGCCAGGTCAGCTACATACCAGCTTTTCCTCCGGGTTAAGGCTTAGTAATAGGTGTGTATCAGGCATATCCATCAATTCAGGTATGATGTATCACCATGAATACTACCTGGTTGGGTATAATAACAGGCAGGCTCATAAAACTATGAATTATGATCTTTATGAATACATTGCCTCATATATTCGAATTCCGGTTGGGATAAGCTTTGTTCTCAATCCGGTTTGGAAAGTAAAGCGCTCATTAGGTTTAGCATTCAACTTCGATTTTCTGATGGAGGATAAAGTAAATTATGCATTCGCCCCTTCGAAAGGATTGCATACAAAATCTTATCCTCTTATCATGGATAGAATCGTTCCTGAATTGGCATATTCGCGTACTTCAAAACTTTACAAGAACCTCTATTTGAGATTGGAACTTGGATATTGCTTTGCCCCGGTTTTTCAAAAGGCGCACCACGAATTTATTATTACGAATAACGCATTAAGCTGGCGTTTAATGCTGGAATACCGACCCAAAAAAAATCATGAGAATGATAAATAAAATTATACATATCTGTTATTTAGTAGTACTTAGCCTATTTATAAGTAGTTGCATCGAAGAGCCGGTATGTCATTCGGAATTCTATTTAAAAAATAATTCTCAGCAGCGAATCTATTTTCAGGCTAAAAGACTAAAGTTGGATAATGATACATTGTTGAGATCACCTCCCTCCTTTACTTCAGAATATAAGCCTTATTACGATAGTATCACCTGGACAAAAATGAGCAGCCTTGAAGCGGGTGCATCTACAAAGGTTTTTGTTGAATACAATAGCTGTTTAGAGTACCTGATGAATGACTACAGCAGGAATTTTTATGCGGTGGCCATATTGGATTATAATACCATCTCTGGCAATGAGTGGGATACTATATGCAAATACGATATGGTTGTAAAACGTTACCTGATTGACCTTGATTTTCTTGAAAGAAATGATTTTACAATTTCTTACCCTTGACTTGTTCACCCGGTTACCGCGTGCATATTTTGCATGAAAACACCCTGAAAATAACATTTTGGTTACCGGGCTTTAAAAATTGAATTACTCACAAAAACAAAAGGCTGCTCTTAATATAAGGCAGCCTTTTTCCATTAAATCAGTTTTATTTTATTCCTGTGATAAACTTATACGTTAACATGGTATAAATCAGTTTGGCGGCCAGGTAATCAGGCGCTTTATTTTCCTTGTTCGGAATCAGTTCGGTAACGTCGAAACCAACAATATTCACTTGTTCGCTTATCTTTTTCAGGATATTAATAATATCGAACCAGTTCATTCCGCCTGGTTCAGGCGTGCCGGTCGATGCCATAATGGATGGGTTAAGTACATCGAGGTCGATGGTGATATATACGTTACGGGTGAGTTTGTTCAGCAGTTCGTACATCCATGTTGACTGATCATATATCTGCATAGCATAAAAAACACGTTCGGGTTTTATATTATCGCGTTCGCCTACACTCATGCTGCGCACGCCAACATGCACAACAGGAGCCATTTCCGAAGCCCGTGCCATTATGCATTTATGGTCGTATTTTGATCCGTTAAACTCATCGCGCATATCAACATGCGCATCGAATTGCAGAATGGTAAGATCGCTGAACTGCTCGCTGGCCGCTTTAAATGCTCCAATACTTACCGTATGCTCACCGCCTAAAATAACAGGGAATTTTTTCTTTTTATACAGCGCTTTTACCCTGTTATAAACTTCATCAACCATTGCTTCTGGCGTCGACGATTCGGTTACGGGTTCAGCAGTATGAATGCCCAGTTTATGCACTTCGCTATCGGTATCAATATCATACATTTCGAGGTTGGCCGATGCTTCTAATATTGCTTTCGCCCCTTTATCAGCTCCTTTTAACCAGGTATTGGTGCCGTCGTAAGGCACGGGCAGAATTACAATTTTTGAACTTTCAAACGCAGTGAACTCTTTTGGTAAATCACCATACTGTTTCATGATTGTTATAATTTTAAGCCCTAAACCATTATTTATCATGAACATGTGCATCTAATGCAGCTATGTCCGGTTTTAAAAAGCATGACGTATTTCTGATATGCTTATCGAAATACTAAGTAATGGAAAAGAGTGGGTTAATATGCTTTTTGTGTTTCAGAAGTGCGAAAATACAACTTTTTTGAAACATGCAATACTATTCCTTATGTTGCGGGAGTGAATTGTTATTCCCGTTCGGTTAAAGAAATCAAAGTAAAATAAAAGTATTTTGTATCACTCAGTAATACAGTTTCTTATATCCCTGATTTAAACTTTAGTGTCCGGGGGTAATCAGTTTTTAGTTTATTCTTACTAAGATAGGCAAAGAAAAAAACAGCTGCTCCGAGAGCAAAATTCCGTTCTTAAGCATGAGTTTTACTAATAGCCCAGGATTTTTAACATCGATTTATGGCTTTGTTCCTTGGCAAAAAGCTTGGTGAAATATTCGCCGTCCTCGTCAATATCAATAATAATATGTTTCGGTGCGGGGATAAGGCAATGCTGAATTCCGCCGTAACCTGCCAGCGAATCCTGGTAAGCACCGGTATGAAACAAGCCTATGTATTGCGGTTCGTCGTCCATCAGTTTCGGAAGGAAAATGGCATTGGTATGCGCCTCGGCATTATAATAGTCTTCGCTGTCGCAGGTTAATCCTCCAAGGAAAACGCGCTCGTATTCGCTGTCCCAGTGATTTACAGCAAGTAGAATAAACTTCTGGTTAATAGCCCAGGTATCAGGCAGCGTAGTGATAAACGAACTGTCGATCATATTCCACAACTCACGGTCGTTCTGGCGTTTCTGGTCAATAATACTGTAAAGTATGGCACCGCTTTCGGCCACGGTAAAGGACCCGAATTCGGTGAAAATATCAGGTTGCGGCGTGCCTGTGCGTTCGCAAACACTTTTAATCTGTTCAACGATAGTTTCGGCCATGTAGGCATAATCAAAATCAAAATTCAAACTGTTTTTAATCGGGAAACCACCTCCGATATTTAACGAGGTGAGCTGAGGACAAACCGCTTTCAGTTCGCAATACACATTTACGCATTTCAACAATTCGTTCCAGTAATATGCCGAATCGCGGATACCGGTGTTGATGAAAAAATGCAGCATTTTCAACTCGAATTTCGGGTTATTTTTAATTTCCTCTTCGTAATAAGGAACAATATCGTTGTAACGGATACCTAAGCGTGAGGTATAAAAATCGAATTTGGGTTCTTCTTCAGAAGCAATACGGATTCCTATTTTAATTTTACGCGTAATATTTCTGTCGTATTCGTCTAATTCAAATTTATTGTCAAGGATGGGGATTACATTCTCGAAACCTTCTTCAATAAGGTTGCAGATATTCTCGATGTATTGAGGGCGTTTAAACCCGTTACATATGACATAAGTTTCTTTCCTGATCTTTCCCGATTCGTATAATGACTCTATAATAGGAATGTCGAATGCGGATGAAGTTTCAATATGAATGTCATTTTTCAGCGCTTCTTCGAGGACAAATGAAAAATGAGAGCTTTTAGTGCAATAGCAATAATTGTAACTTCCCTTATAATCAGCTTTGGCAATGGCTACATTAAACAAACGTTTCGCTTTTTGAATCTGACGCGATATTTTTGGTAAATATGTGACTCTCAACGGAGTGCCATACTGTTTTATTACTTCCATTAATGGAATTTCATTAAACAGAAGATCGCCATCCTCAACTTTGAATTCTTCGGTAGGGAAATCGAAAGTTTGTTCGATAAGGTCAAGATACTTGTTTTTCATTACAGGCAGATGTTACGAATTATTCAACAAAGTTAATTTATTTGTTTTGAAAACATCATAGGTTTTTAAACTAAAATAGTTGGATGTGGTAAAAAATTATGAACTAACTTAAATGAATCAGCAAAAAGTTTAAATTGTTTTATGTGGGAATGGGAGGTAACTGCTTAATTTGCGAAATTGAGATTTGACTTGAGTTTGGTTACTGCTGCCCGTATTAATTATTTATTACTAATCCAGTAAATTTTTTATCCGGGATTTAGATATCTGGACTACTCAAATATGCAAAACCAATTGTATATTTGGGTGTTTTAAATAATTACAAATATATTTTTATGCAAGATCCCGAAACCATTAAAAAAGCTGACCTTGATTACCCGGTTCACCCTCTTTTAGCTTCACGCTGGAGTCCGCGGGCGTATGATCCTAAACCGGTTGAAACTGAGAAATTACAATGCATTTTTGAAGCCGCCCGCTGGTCAGCATCTTCAAGTAATATGCAGCCCTGGTATTTTCTGGTCGGGTTTAAAGGCGATGATGTTTATTCAAAAATATTTCATACACTGATCGAATTCAATCAGTTATGGGTTATAAATGCACCGGTGCTGGCACTTGGCATTGTTAAAACAACTAACCCCAAAGGTGCTTCTAACAGCTATGCCGGTTACGACCTGGGGCAGGCAATGGCAATGGCATCGTTACAGGCGCAACACGAAGGAATTTACACCCATCAGATGGGCGGATTTGATGCGGATGCTGCAGCACTGGCATTCGAAATGCCGGCTGATTATAAAGTTATGGTTGCTTTTACAATGGGTTACAGGGGCAATGCTTCGGATCTTCATCCTAATCTTCTGAAACTTGAAGAGAGTCCACGCACCCGCCGACCAGCATCCGAATCAGTATTTACCACAGCATTCGGCCACAAAGCCGATTTTCTGTAACCCATAATTATTTCAGTTTGTATTACCTTTGCCTGCCTAAAAAAGATGATATTTATGCGTTTTATTTCGTTGTTACTTATTGTTATTGTGGTTGTTGCAGCAAGTTCGTGCAAGCCGAAAACTTCGTCAACGTCTGTTGATCAGGAATCAGATAAAAGCATACAAACCATTAAAGCTGCCGACTTTAATGCCGATTCAGCATGGTATTTTATTAACGAACAGGTGAAATTCGGTCCACGTGTGCCCAATAGCAAAGCTCATGCTAAGTGCGCTGCCTGGCTCGAATCAACGCTTCAGAAATATTCAGCAAATGTGGTTGTTCAGCCATTTACAGCAAAGGCATATGATGGAACCACGCTGAATGGAAAAAATATTATAGCCACCTTTAATCCGAAAAGTACAACCCGAGTGTTGCTTTGTGCCCATTGGGATTCGCGTCCTTATGCTGATAATGATCCTGACTCAGCCTATCATCGTACCCCAATTGACGGAGCCAACGATGGTGGTAGCGGAGTTGGT
>JBBSDC010000137.1:0-10658 GCA_038249705.1 Bacteroidales bacterium
AGGAATAGTCAAAGGGGTGACATGGAGACAAGGCGACAAGGAGAAGGGTGAGTCAGGGAGACAAGAATTTGCCAAAAGGTTCTCCCCTTTTTTAAAGGGGAGATGTCCGAAGCACAGAGGGGTACACAATCATTAAACTGTAAACAAATTTTAGGAATAGTCAAAGGGGTGACATGGAGACAAGGCGACAAATAGACGGGTGAGTCAGGGAGACAAGAATTTGCCAAAAGGTTCTCCCCTTTTTTCAAGGGGAGATGTCCGAAGGACAGAGGGGTACAAAAAATACCATATAATCAAAGCAGTAGCTTATAAACAAGATACAAAAAATGATAAATTACTACAAAATTATGATTACATGAACAAAATATGCCTATTATCCATTTTGCTGATGTTATTTACTATGAATCAGCACATTACAGCACAATCCCAGACAAAGGAAAAAGCGATAATTCAGAGAAATACTACTTTGAATTACCTTTTGTGGTTTCCTGCTGATTATAAAAAAGATAAAACTAAAACATTCCCTCTACTCATTTTCCTGCACGGATCGGGCGAGCGGGGTACTAATATCGATCTGGTTAAAATGCACGGACCTCCTTCTTTTGTTGACAAGAGGTCTGATTTTCCATTTATCACAGTTTCACCGCAATGTCCTACAGATTCATGGTGGAATGTTGAAGATTTACAAGTGATGCTCGAACAATTAAAAGCAAAATATCGTATTGATACCGACCGAATTTACCTCACAGGTCTGAGTATGGGAGGATTTGGAACCTGGTCATGGGCATCTTTCTATCCCAATCAATTTGCTGCCATAGCGCCTGTTTGCGGAGGTGGCGATGTACAGTTTGCCGATGAGTTAAGGCAAACTCCAGTGTGGGCTTTTCATGGGGAAGCCGATCCTGTGGTTCCTGTAAATCGCACTGTCGAAATGGTAGAAGCTGTAAATGCTAATGGTGGCACTGCCCGAATGACTATTTACCCCGGAGTCGGTCACGATTCGTGGGTTAATGCATACAATGATGCTGAACTCTACAAATGGCTATTGAGTCAAAGTAAAAAGAAATAATTTTGCTATTTATCAAATCATAAACACCTAAATATCAATAACCCTAACAACCATTTTATGAAAGTCAGACTATTAATTCTGTTGTTAGCCATTGTCCCCATGCTTGGAGCTATGGCGCAGCAAGGCAGGATCAAATTCACTGAATACGATCTGCCCAACGGCTTGCATGTTATTCTGCATCAGGATAATACCACGCCAATTGTTGCTGTATCAATTCTTTACCACGTAGGTTCGAAAAATGAAGTTCCCGGACGTACCGGATTCACACATTTTTTTGAGCACCTGATGTTCGAAGGATCGCCCAACATTCCGCGCGGCGAGTATTTTAAAATTACCCAGGCTGCAGGTGGGACTCTTAATGCGAATACTTCGCAGGATCGCACCTTTTATTACGAACTGATGCCAAGCAACCAACTCGAACTCGGACTGTGGCTCGAATCGGAAAGGCTTTTGCACCTTCGTATCGATAGCACAGGCGTTGAAACCCAGCGCGGAGTTGTAAAGGAAGAACGTAAACAATCCTACGACAACCGTCCTTACGGTTCCATCATTGAAAAAACGATGGAGAACGCATATAAAGTGCATCCGTATAAATGGACACCAATCGGTTATCCGGAGGATATCAACAAAGCTACTTTGCAGGAATTTATGGATTTCCACAGCACCTACTATGTGCCAAACAATGCAACTTTATCCATTGCCGGAGATATAGATATCGAAAACACAAAGAAACTTATTGAGAAATATTTCGGTGATATCTCCCGCGGGACAAAGCAAATAAACAGGCCAACTGTAGTAGAACCTGAAAAAACTGCCGAAGTACGCGAAACTGTTTATGATAACATACAGTTGCCTGCCGTTATTATGTCGTATCACATGCCGGCTCAGGGAACTCCCGATTCGTATGCTCTTTCGATGCTCACAACCTTGCTTTCGGACGGACAAAGTTCGCGTATGTACAAATCCATTGTGGATCAACAGCAGAAAGCGCTTCAGGTTATGTCGTTCCCATTTGCTCTCGAAGATCCGGGCTTGTTCCTTATTTTCGGATTGGTAAATATGGGCGTTGAAACATCAGATCTCGAAAAAGCTATTGAAGCTGAAATCGAAAAAGTAAAAAC
Source organism: Bacteroidales bacterium (assembly GCA_038249705.1). Taxonomy (GTDB): domain Bacteria; phylum Bacteroidota; class Bacteroidia; order Bacteroidales; family UBA4417; genus UBA4417. The sequence continues at coordinate 2,191 of JBBSDC010000137.1, forward strand.
TACCGAAATTTCAGATGCTGAATTTCAGAAACTCAGGAATAAAACTGAAAACGATTTTGTAACCGGAAACAGCACCATGGCAGGAATTGCCGAAAACCTGGCCAATTATCATGTGTATTTCAAAGATGCCAACCTTATCAATAACGAAATTGAAAGGTATATGAAAGTAACTCCCGCTGACCTGAAACGTGTTGCACAGAAATACCTAACCTCTGAGAACAGAGTGGTTCTGACTTATTTACCGAAACCAACCGAAAAAAACTAAAGGAGGAACCATACTATGAAAAATAAAATCATTTCAATTTTTGCAGCCATAATTATCTCACTTCCTCTGGCTGCTCAGGTAAAAAAAGCAAAAACAGCCAAGATCGCTGAAACACCTGTAGCTAAAGTAGTTCTCGATCGCAGTATCCGTCCGGCAGGAGCTGAAGCCCCGGTTATTAAAATCGGCGAATACCAATCGTTCGAATTACCAAACGGGCTTAAAGTGTTCGTTGTTGAAAATCATAAAATCCCCCGCCTCGCCTATTCGCTGGTATTGGATTATGATCCGGTTTTTGAAGGCGACATGGCCGGATACACTTCCTTCAGCGGTCAGCTTATGCGCACAGGAACTACTACCCGGAGCAAAGACCAGATAGATGAAGCCGTAGATATGATCGGTGCTAACCTCAACACCTCTGCCGACGGTATATATGCAAACTGTCTCACAAGGCATAACGAAACATTGTTGTCGGTGATGTCGGATGTGCTGCTTAATGCAGAATTTAAAGCAGAAGAACTGGAAAAAATCCGCACCCAGACACTTTCGGGACTTGAAGCTGATAAAAATGATCCAGGCGCTATTTCGCAACGTGTAAACCAGGTAGTTGTTTATGGAAGCAATCATCCCTACGGCGAAAATATTACTGAGGAATCGGTAAAAAAAGTTACTCTTGAGAAATGCACTGAGTTTTACAAAACGTATTTCAAACCCAATATCGCTTACCTTGCTATTGTTGGCGATATCACACTCGAAGAAGCCAAACCATTGGTTGAGAAATACTTTGGTAGCTGGAAGGCTGGCGATGTGCCAAAAGCAAATTATCCTTCGCCCAAAGCTCCTGCCAAAACTATGGTTGCATTGGTTGACAGGCCAAACGCTGTACAATCCACCATCAATGTAACCTACCCTTTGGATCTGAAACCAGGTTCTGCGGATGAAATAAAAGCAAAATTTGCCAATACCATACTTGGCGGGGGAACTTTCAGACTTTTCAGCAATCTGCGCGAAAAACACAGCTGGACTTACGGTGCCTATTCCAGCATACAGTCGGATAAACTAACCGGAAAATTCAATGCATCCGCAGAAGTTCGTAACCCGGTAACCGATAGTTCATTCACTGAAATTCTTGCTGAAATGGGCCGCTTACGTTCCGAACCTGTTCCTGACGACGAACTCAACATGGTTCGTAATTATATGATGGGAAATTTTGGTCGTTCGCTCGAAAATCCTTCAACTGTAGCCAACTTTGCTATTAACACAGCCCGTTACAACTTGCCGAAAGATTACTATTCGACATATCTTACCAAGCTGGCTTCGATTACGGCAGCTGATGTTCAACAGGTTGCGCAAAAATACATCAGGCCTGACAATGCATACCTTCTGGTAGTTGGAAAAGCTGAGGAACTGGCTCCAAAACTAAAAAAGTTTGCTAAAAGCGGCGAAATTGTTTATTACGATTCCGATGGAAAAATTTACGATCCGAGCAAAAAACTTAAACCGGCTCCTACAGGAGTTACCGCCGATCAGATTATCAACAATTATATTACAGCAATCGGTGGTGCCAAAATACTTAAAAAAGTGAAAGATGTAACTATAAATGCCGGTGCTACCATGCAAGGCATGCCTATTTCACTCGATATGTATTACAAAGCTCCCGACAAATTTTTGTTACAGGTAGGATCAGGTGCCATGGTTTTTGCCAAGCAAACCTATAATGCAGGCAAGGGTATTTCAGCTTCACCTATGAGTGGCGAAAGCAAACCAATAGAAGGAAACGAATTGATTGGCATGAAAGAGCAGTCGATGATATTTCCGGAAATGTATTATTCAACGCTGGGTTATACAACCGAATTACTTGGAATAGAAGAACAGAAAGATGGAAAACAACTTTACAAAATTGTTGTAACCAAAAGCGCTGATATGAAAGATACTGATTACTACGACGTAAGCACCGGATTTAAAGTGCGTACCGAAGGCAAGGAATCAGTTGCTGAATTTGGTGATTACAAAGCTGTTGACGGCATTTTATTCCCTCATGCATTATCGCAGATGATGGGACCACAAACCATTAACTTTACGGTTTCTGCCATTAAACTTAATGCAAAATTAAAAGATGAGCTATTCGAAATAAAGTAAAGAATTTCATTCCGATATAAAAAAGCAGGGCGAAAAGTCCTGCTTTTTTTTATACGTTCGTAGTGTGGGCTTCACACAAAGTAAAATCCTCACAAATACAGCTTTTGAGTTGGGGCGCGACTTTGTGCTGCACTCTAACCTGTTAAGAGAAAGCTATTGCCCCAATCGCCAGCACTGCTAAAAAAATACCGATACGATTGATGACTGAAAGTTTTTCATTAAAAAAGAAATATCCCGAAACAACTGCTATAAAAACCAGTGCCGCATTAAAAACAGGTATAAAAAGCGATATCGGAAGGATGTATAATCCTTTGATAAAGAAATAGGTAGAGTACCAGTTTACGACACCAAGAAAAATTCCGGCTGCAATATCCCGCCAGCTTATTTTTAAAGCATTGCGACTTACCTGGTATGCCAAAAGGCTGAACCCAATAATAAAAGCAGTGAAAAACGTTACGGTAAGAAACTGTATTTCGTTGCGATCGGCATAATAAACACCTGAAAGCTTCATTAAAATATCGTTGGCGCCGGTTCCAAAGAAAATCAAAGCCGGCAGATACAAATACTTTTTTTCTACATTAGCCTCCCCCCTACCCTTATTGGTTAGAAAAAATGCAAGCATCGCCGCCGCTATCCCAAAAATTTTAAGCAAACCAAATGGCTCAGCCAAAAGCAGAAAACCAACCCCTACCGAAAGCACAATCGACATTTTACCCGAAACCACAGTCATAGCCACACCTACTCTTTGCGTTGATACCGCAAAAACTACAAAAGTCAGGATAAAAGTAATTCCTGTCATAACAGCCATCAACACCCAGGGCTGATGAAAAATCATGCTCAATGATGTATTTTCACCGCTACCCATAAAACCAAATGTTGATGCTACCAGATAATTGGTTGCCACTGCTGGTAATATACTGATATTGAATTTATTGAAATATTTAAATGCGAAAAATATACAACTCGAAAAGAAAAGGGCAATCAGCAGGTAAAACATAAAAAGGCGGTTATGGCGGCAAAGATAAAGATTGATTTGATTCGGTTTTTCGAAATCGCGCGTAGAGACGCGATGTTCGCGTCTCCGCACGCGCATTGCGTAGAGACGCGAGCATTACGCAGAGACGCGAGCATCGCGTCTCAACAGGCGAGCATTACGCAGAGACGCGATGTTCGCGTCTCCGCAAGCGCATTGCGCAGAGACGCGCGCATTGCGCAGAGACGCGAGCATCGCGTCTCAACAGGCGAGCATCGCGTCTTTACACAATGCCATATTATTCGTAATTTTACGTCGTTAATCTTATCCGGTATGAAAACAACAGCAATTCTGTTTAGCCTTTTATTTATGACAATAACCACTTTCAGTCAGCAGTCATCATCAGCGAGCCTCGGCAATCTCAGAAAAATGAAAACTTCGGAAACCGGGCTAACCATAGAAACCAGTTTTGGCAATGCCCAGGTGATTGTGTATAATTCATCGGTGGTTCGGATACGGATTGCAAAAGGTGTTTTTGAACCGGATTTTTCGTATGCTGTTGTAGCAAAACCTGAGAAAACAAATTTCAGAATACTTGAAACAGAGGGACTTATTACATTAATTACCGATTCGGTAAGGCTTGATATTTCGACAAACCCGGTACGCTTTAAATTTCTGACCAAAGAAAACCAGATAATTAACGAAGATGATACTTTTGGCACGACCTGGGTTGGCGATGAGGTAACCTCATTTAAAAAACTTCAGGATGGCGAAAAATTTATCGGTCTGGGCGAAAAAACCGGCAACCTCAACCGCCGCGGCGAAGCTCATACTAACTGGAACACCGACAATCCCGGTTACCAGGTTGATGACGACGACCTCTACTCCTCGTTTCCGTTTTATATTGGCATCCATCACGAACTTTCGTATGGCATTTTTTTCGATAATACATATAAAAGCCTTTTCAATTTCGGAGCTTCCAACGACAGGTTTTCCTCTTTTGGTGCCGATGGCGGCGAAATGGATTATTTTTTTATTTACGGAAGTAACATCAGGCAGCTTTTAAACCAATATACACTGCTTACCGGCCGGATCAATATTCCGCCCATGTGGTCACTCGGTTTTCATCAGAGCCGTTGGAGTTATTATCCCGAGAGTGAAGTACTTAACCTCGCACAAACTTTTCGTGAAAAGAAAATACCGCTCGATGTAATCCACCTCGATATTCATTTTATGGATGCTTACAAAATTTTCACCTGGCATCCTGAGCGCTTTCCAAATCCTGCTGAAACACTTGGCAAACTCAAAGCAATGAATATTCACACCACCGTAATTGTGGATCCGGGTATTAAAGTGGAAAAAGGTTACAAAGCCTATGAAGAAGGTGTGAAAGAAAATTATTTTATCAAATATCCTGATGGACAGGACTATACAGCACAGGTTTGGCCCGGATGGTGTCATTTCCCTGATTTCACTAAACCAGTTGTACGCAAATGGTGGGGCGATAGTTTTGCACCTTTGGTTAAAGATGGCGTCGAAGGTTTCTGGACCGATATGAACGAAATTGCTTCGTGGGGTGGCGGATATACCCCTTCACTTGTTCAGCTCGACTGGGATGGCCGTTTTGCCAGTTACCGCAAGGCCAAAAACGTTTACGGGATGCAAATGTCGCGCAGCACATACGAAGGCACGCGCAGTCTGATGATCGGAAAGCGTCCGTTTACACTTACACGGGCTTCCTATGCCGGGGCACAGCGCTATACCGCCATCTGGACCGGCGATAATGTGGCCAGCGATGCGCATATGATGCTTGGTTGCCGACTGGTTAACTCGCTTGGAATCACAGGAATGGCTTTTGCCGGTGTTGATGTGGGAGGTTTTATAGGAACGGCATCACCAAATCTATTCGCAAGATGGCTGACAATCGGCACTTTTACTCCTTTTTTCAGGGTACACAAAGCCAATAACGAAAATCAATCGGAACCCTGGAGTTACGGCGAAGTTGTCGAAAATATTTCGCGCAATTATATTTCGCTTCGGTACCGCTTGCTGCCATATCTATATTCCGCTTTCGCAGAAGCGCATAAAACAGGCATTCCCGTTAACCGCACAATGGTTATTGATAATGCTTCCGACGAAAAATGCTGGTATTATGCATATCAACAGCAGTTTATGTTCGGGCAATCTATTATGGTTGCACCGGTTGAAAGCACCAAAGAAATCACGAAAGTGTATTTGCCCGAAGGCGATTGGTACGACTTTTTCAACGGAAATAAATATGAGGGCAAACAGGAAATTCTGATCGAAAGTCCATTAGATAAACTCCCTGTTTTTGCAAAAGGAGGAAGCATTATCCCGATGCAGTCTTTAATTCAAAGCACTTCGGAGAAACCGTCGGATACCCTTTTTGTGCATATTTATTTTGGAAACCAAGCATCAGCTTATACCTATTATGAAGACGATGGCGAAACCTATTCGTACGAAAAAGGAAGTTTCCAAGAGTCGGCAATGACCTTCGACCCGATTGCAAAAAAGATTGTTATACAAGCATTTACATCAAAATCATACACAAGTAAGTTTAAAACTATTTCGGTTATTCTGCATGGGTTTGAGGCTGTTGCCGATCAACTTAGTTGGGCTGGAAAACGCAATTCGCCAAAAAAATCTGTTATCGATTTTTTCAATTCGATAAAGCCAACTGATCCGTTGTGGTTCGAAAGCCGCAAGATGGAACAAAAAGTGCTTGTTATTAATGGAATTACTGCCAGTAAAGGAATTGAAATTTCCTGGTAACAAATAAGGTCGTTTTATAAAAGCAGGCTGGTATTATTTACCGGCCTTTTTTAATTCATTCATCTTTAAATATTTAACAAAAACTGCATAGGCAGATAAAGCGCAAACCACGAATCCATAATAGCCATCCATAAACCCGAGTTTAAAAATATAGTCACGTTTAAATTTCCAGATGCCTTTAAAAACAGCTATAAACAAGGATGATTTTTTACCCTTTATAATTCCTTCATTTGCAGCTATATCCGAAAACTTATTGATCTGATCGAGATGTTGCTTAATGGAATAGTAGGAATAATGAAGCAAATCACCATTGAGTTTTTGAATAACAGTATTATCCTGCATTTTTACACTTTCGTGAAGATTAATTCCGCTCCAGTTGCCTTTCCTGCGGTCCCACAAGCGTAGTTTTGTATCCGGATACCAACCGCAATGCCTGATCCATTTCCCGATATAGTTTGTAAGGCGATTGAAAGAATACCCATCAGCAATCCAGTTATTTTTTGCAGCAAGAACCGATTTTTTCAATTCATCCGAAAGCTGTTCATCGGCATCCAGCGATAAAATATAATCGTATTTCGCTTGCGCCACAGCCCATGTTTTTTGCTGCATAAACCCCTCGAAATCATGCTGCAAAAACCTTACATTGAACGGAGCGCAAAGTTTTTCGGTAGTATCAGTTGAATTTGAATCGACTATAACAATCTCATCTGCAATACCTTCGAGCGATTGGAGGCAGCGAACAATATTTTGTTCTTCGTTATAGGTGATGATTATCGCTGATATCCTGATCATCGTTGATGGAGGTTGTTTGTGCAAATATCTGATTATTTCGGCAAACGGTAACTTATAAAATTATGAAATTTGATTAATGAAAGAACAGGAACTTTATCCGTGTTAAAAAAAATCCCCGGATTTGTGATCCAGGGACTACAATAAAACGTAAATTTCAGTAAAACTATTCCAGCTCCTCAAGATGATGGCTTTCAGCCTGTTCAGCATTTTCAAAAACGATTACCGAATTGGCGGGGTTATTTAACCATTCAGCACTTGTAAGCTTATCAAACCGGATTGAGCCTGTTATATACTTCCGGCTCTGACTGTTATAGGTTTCGTCAATTGACAGGAAATCGTTTTGATCGATGTCGTTGATATTTTCGCAACTTACGTAAATACGCAGCACATGATCATTCGAAATACAATAATCGACACCGGTACGCGATTTTTTATACTCATATTTGTACCCGTAACGCAAAGCCGCAATATCGCTTAACACGGCTGAAGAAGTCGGGTAACGGCCTGCACCTTTCCCATAAATAAACTGTTCGTCTGCCAGGCGTGTTCCGATAATCACACCATTAAACTCGAAGCGGACGTTAAAAAGCTGACTCCTTGGACCAACAAAAGTAGGCAGAACATAAGCAGCCACATCCGCATGATTCACGCGCCGGGCGCAGGCCACGAGCTTGATGCTGAATCCTTTTTCCTTTGCATAAACGCTGTCGGCCGGATGCAACTGAGTGATACCCTTGCACATTATATCATCAGGCTCCGATATTATGCCATATGCGTGGTTCAAAATAATCGTAAGTTTATTGGCAGCATCCGTTCCCTGAACATCGAGCGTGGGATCGCTTTCGGCAAACCCGAGTTGCTGGGCAAGTTTTAATGCTTCATCGTAAGCCATTCCATCCTCATTCATACGGGTGAGAATGTAATTGGTACTGCCGTTAATAATTCCTGTTACCGAATTAAGCATATCGTTATCGTAATACTCTTCGAGGTTGCGAATTACAGGAATACTGCCACAAACAGCAGCTTCGTAGAGGAAAGAAGTATTGTTATCAACCTGTAGTTTAAGCAGTTCGGCGAGGTGTGCAGCAATCATTTTCTTGTTGGCACTTACAACCGCTTTTCCACTTGCAAGCGAGGTTGAAACAATATGCCAGGCAGCTTCGGCATCATCAATCAACTCAACTACTACATTGATTTCCGGATCGTTAAGCAGCAAATCCGCATCAGCTGTAAACAATTCATCAGGAGCATTACGCTTCTTATCAGGGTGTTTGATACAAATTTTCTTGATTTCAGCCTGTAGCGTAGGGGTTTGTTTTAAAACGCGGTATATCCCCTCACCTACTACACCGAAGCCGAATAGCCCTATAATCAGTTTTTTCTCGTATGTCATATTTTTTTTTGTTTGTTTTTATTCCTGTTAAAAGTCGGAAGACGGAAGTCGGAAGACGGAAGACGGAAGTCGGAAGACGGAAGTCGGAAGTCGGAAGTCGGAAGTCGGAAGTCGGA
>JBBSDC010000138.1:0-10437 GCA_038249705.1 Bacteroidales bacterium
TCGGCAAAGTAACTTCCGCTAAGTCTATTATTTGCGTTGGGTGTATAGTTTCATCTCGATGGTTCAACAGTTCATCGTAATATTTCCTTGCAAATTCATCAAGTTCATCGGACTTTAAAATTGCACGAATCGCTGAATCAGTCAAAGATGCATCTAAGTTTGAAAAATCTGATTTCTTATGCCTCAATTCCTGTAAAGTTAGTTCGGAATATCTGAATTTTATTTTTATAATATCTTTATTCAGTATAACAAGTTTAAGGAGCTCTTTACAAGCTTCATTCTCAACATTTGAATGAAGGTCAAGCACAGAGAACAAAAAATTTGTATCTAGATAAAGCGTCCAGTTAATGAGTTCTGTATCTATATCATCATTTGCTTGCTCAGGACTAAGACCTAATGATGCAAAAGCCATCGATTTTTGACCAATTTCATCAATAAAGTCAAGATCTTCTTTTGTTGCATAATCTGGGAACTTGTCAACTGCTACTTTGAAAAGGGGAATAAGTTCTTGTTTCCCTAGTTCTTTTAATGCTTCATTAAATACCTCTCCATTTTGAAAGCTCGCAGACTCAGCTTTTCCCTCTTGTGGATGTAAAACCTCGATAGCTTTTACACCATATTGGTAAAAACAACCATACATATAATCTTTCAATGTATGCCAAAGTCTTTTAATATCGGCATCTTCAATTTTTGTTTCTGATTTACCATCTATGAAAACTTTAAAGTTTTGAAATCTTATAACTTCATCTGCTCTAAGTTTTGCTTCTATCTCAAATAGTTTTCTTTTTTCATCGTCGGATAATGAATATAAGTCTTTATAGAACTGAATTTCTCCATCTCCATCTAGCTTTTTTAATATTGAATTGAATTCAACATCATACAATTCAATTTCATATATAACAGCTATATTTTCTTTTAATATATTTAATGGTATTGGTACATTGGTTTCGAGCAATGTTGTTCTAATAATCGACTTAATTGTGTCTTCACGGGTTTCTGAAGAGGACAAGCTAAGTGTAGTTAATATTTGATTAATGTTCTTCATAACTGGCTCTTTAAAGTTTTTTATGCTGCCAATACTTCATTTAATTCATTAATAATTTCATCAGTTTGCACTCCAAATAATTGCCACATCCGGCCTAATCCGCCCATGGCATTAAATGGATTTAAATCAAAATCATCCTTTTCGATATGGAAACTATTGGTTACATATTCCTTTATCATATGCAGCCACTGCATTTGCTCTTCGGTAAATTTATTGCCGGCACCTGAGTGTTTTTTCCAGACCCAGTCCTGGAAATTCTTATCCACGGTTTTGTCGAAGGAGGTAAGGGTTGCATCGAGCCCGCTTACTTTACGTATCAGCGAAACTATGGCGGTAAGTTCGTTGCGGGGTGAGCCGCTGCATTGTTCAAGCGCTTCGTAAGCCCGCCACACATTTAATGGAGCAAGTGCCGGTTTGTCGGCATGCAGTTTTTCGAGCACTTCTTTTATCATGGTGTAGGTAAGCTCGCGCCTTCGGTAAGGCTGGTGGTAAAAGATCTGCAAAGCGGTAAGTTCATCCCTGTGCTGAATCATCCAATCGGTAAAATCGGTTACCATCACCTTGGCTTTTTCGGCGCTGTCCTTATCCCATCCAACATTAATTACCTCGTCGGGATTACCGGTATCAATGCGCTGTTCGTGGGCTTTGCGCACATTTTCGATATATTCGTTCAACTCGCCGGTAAACGGGCGGGCGGCTCTTTCAATTATTTCGGAATGTTGAATGCGGATTTCGGATTGGATAGCATCAGGGGATTCTCCAAGCATCCTTTGATGTACCTGCTGTTCTATATCTTCGAGTACATCCGGGTTAAAGGCATTCAGCAACTCTTTGGCCACCTGCGAAACGCTTTTGCCATTGGCCTTTTCGGCAAATTTCGCTTTCTCCTTTACGGTAATTTGTTTGTCGAGACGGCTTAAACGGCTGGCTAGTGTTGTAAATAATTCCTCGTCGCGTGCGCCCACGGCAATCGCTTGTAGAAGTTCTTTAAGCGGCACACCGGGCTTTTTCTCCAGCGGGCGGCTGTCGGTTTTCAGGCTACGTGTTACGCCAATGGCATCCACAATTACAAAATGATCTTTCGTGATTTTTGCCGATGGGGTAACCTTTCGCAAAGTATCCAGGTCGATGGTGCGGGTGCCGCGGCCCTTCATCTGCTCGAAATAGTTGCGGCTTTTTACATCGCGCATAAACAGCAGGCATTCGAGCGGTTTTACGTCGGTGCCGGTAGCAATCATATCCACGGTAACGGCAATGCGCGGGTAAAAGTCGTTGCGGAACTGCGAAAGGGTGGTTTTCGGATCCTCGCCTTTTTCGGTAACATTGTCGTCCGTATCTTTCCGATCCTTATCGGAATTGTAGGTTATCTTTTTGCAGAAACGGTTTTCCTCGGCAAATTCCTCACGTACAATCTGTATAATATCGTCGGCATGGCTGTCGGTCTTGGCAAATATTAGGGTTTTGGGTACTTCAAAAATTCCGTCTTTATCATACCGATCCGGGAATATTTCCGGAAGGTGTTCGCGGAAAGTGCGGATAATAGTCCGTATCTGGTTAGGATTTACCACGTCCTTGTCCAGTTGCTTTGAGGAATATACTTCGTCTTCATCCTGCAATTCCATTCGCTTTTTTCGACTCAGTCGTTCGCGGTGCTCAATATACTGACCTTGCCACAAGGTTGCGCCCTTGGTGGTTACGTGCGTATCGATAACAAACACCTCGAAACCCACGTTTACGCCATCGGCAACGGCCATTTCGTGCGAGTATTCACTTACCATATTCTGGTTAAAGTACCCGATAGTGCGTTTATCCGGTGTAGCGGTGAGACCGATTTCAAACGCATCGAAATATTCGAGAACCTGTTTCCAAAGATTGTAAATGCTGCGGTGACACTCATCGATCACTATAAAATCAAAAAACTCAACCGGGATTTTGGCATCGTATTCAATCGGTGGAATTTCCTTTGGCTGGTATTTGCGTTCGTTAGGATTTTCTTCTTCAAGTTTTTCGTCCAGTTCGGCACCTTTCAGTATGGCATACAAACGCTGAATAGTGCTGATGCATACCTGACTGTCGGTGGCAACATAGCTGGATTTTAATCTCTGAACACTGTATAACTCGGTAAACTTGCGGTTGTCATCGTTAGGAACAAACGACATAAATTCCTGTTCAGCCTGTTCGCCCAGGTTTTTGGTATCAACCAGGAACAAAACCCGTTTTGCTTTTGCAAATTTCAATAAGCGATAAACGGCAGTAATGGCGGTAAATGTTTTCCCGGATCCGGTGGCCATCTGTATTAAAGCCCTGGGCCGGTTTTCCTTAAACGAAACTTCTAATTTAGTGATGGAGTTTACCTGGCACTCTCTTAAACCCGCAGTTTGCAAGTCAGGCAAATCGTGCAATCTTTTCCGCAGTGATTTATCTTTTTTCAGCCATTCGCGCAGGGTTTCGGGTCGGTGAAAACTAAACACTTCCCTGGCTCTTGGTTTGGGATCGGTAAAATCGGTAAACCGTGTTACTTCTCCGGTACTCAGATAAACAAAAAGTAAAGGCTCATTTTTCAAATGCTTCAGCTTTGCAAGGGCATAGCCTTCGGTTTGGTCTTCATGTTCATTTAACTTATGCCCCTGTTCCTCGCGTTTTGCTTCAATTACCCCGCAAGGTTTGCCATTAACAAACAACACATAATCGGCAGGACCAACATCAGTTTGATATTCCTTAACCGCAATGCCAATGCCCGCATGAAGGTTAACCTTTTTAACTTCCTGAATTACCCAGCCACAAGCCAGTAACTGACTGTCGATATGGTCGCGGGCGATTTGTTCAGGATTTTGGTTAGGCATATACCGCTTGCTGAGTTAAATATAAAAGCAGGAATAAATACATTTTTCTAAGGTTTGCAAGACTTATACATAAATCAATTATCAACAAATATAATACATCTTTAAATATCTTATTATCAAGCTGGCTTTTTATTCAATCAAAATCTTTTTGTTGCAATGCATTTTGGTTTTAATAAGGATGCTTTTGATCCAGATTGTATAGCATGAATCAGAATAAGTACAGCTAAACCACCTTCTCATACACCACACTCACAATCCTCTTTAAATTGGGTTGTAGCAGGCATTCCTCGCGATAGACCCGCAAAGCATCTTCTTCCGTTTTTGGATTAAACCACACATCGGCCGCAACCAGGTTATTGGTTTTAAAATCATCGTTTCCTTCAAAACAATAGCGCCCGGCCACGGAACCGGCAGGTATTTTGCCATGTTCGTCGAGTTTTAAGTTGTAATGCCTGAAATGCGGACTCTGTATTTTGCGTTCGTGAGTGCCGTCCGTGCGGTTAAAAATTACGGCAATCTGCTCTTCACCCAGCGCCATATACCGCATAAAAGCAGCGGTTTGGCTCACTTTATATTTTTTACAAAGCTGGTGTATCAGCCAGGTACTGAAAGGATGTTGCGCAATATCGGCCAAAAATCGGCTGCGGGGCATCAGCAGGCAGGAAGCAAAGTACTCAGCTTCCTTTTCGAACAAGCCTTCAGAAAGCATGGCTGCCCCGCTTGTTGAACCCAGCATTCCCATGGCGAGTAGTTCGGAGCGGTGTTCGTTAATAAAATAATGCCCCAGCTCGTGAGCGAAAGAATAACGTATAACAGTATCATTAAGATTGTTTCCAAAAGTGGTGTCGAGGTACACATGAAAGCGTCCGTTAAGGTAATGGATAAGCCCCTGGAACTCGTTTTTGTAATTACCAAGCGAAATAGTAATTTCTTCTGCCTCAGCTATTACTTCGGGCCTGATTACTTCGTCAGGTTCAAAATATTCATCAACAATCCATTCGGCATCTTCTTCTAATAACTGTTTGCGTTTTGCAGTTAAAGGGGATGTACGCTTTTGCGGGTCCATATTAAAAACTGTAAATAGTGAAATGCGATAACCGGATAATGATTTGTTTACAGGATTGGCAAATATAAAAAGATTATAGCTAAAAGGCTAATTATTATTTTGATACGCTTGCTGAATAAAGGCTGCCTTCGAAGCAGCTTGCATGTAAAAGCGTGCTGGTGGGTACGTCATTGCGAGGCCAACAACGTGGTAAAATAGACAGATCGGGCTTCGCCGAAGCAATCTCATGAAGCAGGGGAATTGTGCTTAGCATGATGGTGCCAGCGGCGGTAGATTGCTTCGGCGTTGCCTATCGGGATTATTGTTTTTATTGAAGCTTTGTACAGGTAACGCCTCGCAATGACCCGCTACGATTGGCTTTTGTGGTTTGGTATTGTTGCCTTCGAAACAGCTCGCACCAATAAACGTGCCGGTGGCAACGTCATTGCGAGACGCAACCATCCTGAAAAAAGGCGAAGGCGGCTTCGCCGAAACAATCTCATGGAAAAAAGGGAATTTAACGGTTTTGGGCTTCTTGTTCGGCTTTGAGCCTGTCAGCCTTCATCTTCTGTAAGGTTTCGGCCGAAATTTTAAGTCCCTTTCGGGCGGCCATGCTTTCGAACGTGCAATTTTCAGGTTCAATAATGGTTTGGGTTGTGTCGGCTTGCTGTAGGATAAAACCTCTTTGCAGCATGGCTGTGGGATCGGAAAGCAGGTCGGGAAGTTTTTCTTTTTTGGGATTCCTGCTTTCGAAAGCGTCAACTTGTTCCGGTGTTTCCGGGAAAATCCTCCCAGTCGTCCTGAGGAATTTCTTTAATAATTCCGCGGATTTTTTCTCGTCGGCCTTTGGCTGTTTCGACTTCATGTTGTGTGTCTGAGTCAGTAAATTGATTGATTTTGAATAATTTTTCCAGTGTTCGGTTTACAATTTTACCGGCATACTTGGGTAATAAGTGGTATTTGCTATTAAGGCGTGCCAGTATTTCGGGAGGGATATCGCCATTTTCGTCTTCCCAGAAAATATAAGTGGCAGTTATTTCGTAATGGTCTTTACGAATTTTTGAAATGGCATCCGCCAGCTTCAGCATATTGGCTGTTGGTGGCGACTCTTCAACTGTCGCGGGCGATACTGCAGTTACTGTATTAAGGTAATCGTCGATGTTTTCGACAAAAATACTTCTTTTTTTAAGTTTGTCCTGGTTTATCGCGTATTGAGTTACACCGTTACGAATAATTGTTGCTACCCATCCCAGTACCCTTTTATGTTTCTCCTTTTCAGGAATGCCAACAGGAGCGGCGACGAAAACACCGGCTCTTGCATGTATAGCAAGCAGGCAGTTATTCACTATTACGGCGCACTCATCATTATCGAAAATAACTTTTGTAGCCATCGAACGCCGGGCAACGGCATACGCATAATTGGCGAACCGACGGTGGAATTCGTTAAAAATCCTGTTATTATGATGGTTTTCGTGCGATTGATCTGCCATCAAAGCTATCAGTTCCTCAACCGGTAGTTTTTTTAAGTCGTTTGTAGAATTCATCTTTTATAAAAGGTATTGATTTCATCGGAATAGGGTTTTAGTGGAAGAACATACTTTAATAAATACATCTGGAGGACAAATATTAGCTTTTTTAGTGATTTAGAAGAAAAAAAATGAAAAATAGTTTAATTTCCTTTTCTATGCTGTTTTCAATCAACAAATGCATGATTAAAAAACTGGTATTTCTCATCCAGGAGTAACTCTTTGCAATATTAAGGTATGAAAAAGCACAATAAATACTTTCAGTTTGCCTTGATGAATATTGCAGAGTATATTCCGCTATTCGGAACAGTAGCATTTCGCACCACCTGTCCCGCCCTTGCGGGATACATCCGGCTATGCAATTCTGACGAATTTTTATAAAACCGCTTCGGACTATTAGAGCATCCTCTTATGGCAAAATTGTGGAATAACGGTTTGGCTTTTCAGAGTGATTATCAGGGTGTAGGGACCGGCCTAATAGAAATTTCACAACAGATGTTGACGAAGGTAAACAGCGCGGGCATGTGCGTAGCAAAACACCAGCCTCACGTGCTGCCCGGATATGGAAAACTCTATCAGGCCTTGTTTTGCGAGCCTTACCAAGTCTTACATCTGTGTGAAATTTATATTAAGCCTAGACCTTTTATTCGCCCATTGTTTATTTTTAAAGGTGCTCATGAGATCGCTGCGCTAAGTTGGTTCTTTTGTACTTGTGCTGAGCGAAGCCGAAGTATCATGACAAAAGAACAAGAAAAAAAACAAAAAATGAAATTAGATTAATGTATTCTTTTCCCGGCACATCAAATATTATTTAGCCCCAATATCTGATTAAAATCTGCACCTTACTTATAGTATTTAAATCCTTCATATAACTGTTAAAGGTTTGCCTAATATTTAAAAAATGCCCGGTGTCACCCATCGCAACAATTCTACAATTCAAAACTCAAATAGCTTATTCAATCCTTACATTCCATTTCGATACCTTAACGTTACTAAACAATAGCAGAAAGAAAACTGATCTGCAATGCAGTAGTCCCGTATCCGAACCGGTATTACCTATTATCATTTTACACTTCCATTAAAAAATTCAGCGAATACTTTAATCCATTCTGAGTTTACCTGAACTCAAATAGTTTATACTCTTAACCAACTTAAGCGAAAAAGAATTGAGTTTAACTGTACCCGGTTCCGTTTTAATCGTACCCTGAACCAAACTAAATGTACTTGTTACTAATTTGAACATACCTTGAATTGAGTTAAGCGAACCTTTCAACAAATTAACTTAACCTGCAACTGAATTAAGTGTGCCTGTATTCAACTTAAATATACTTGAATCCAACTTAAGCATAAACATAATGAAATTAAGCGTGCAAGTAATCAAAGTAAGTTTACCTGGAACCAACTTAAATTTACATTATTTCAATGTAAGATTACTTGCAAAAGAATTAAGTCCACTTTTCCGCATTTCCATCAGGTCGGCCAAATAATTGCTGCAACTATTTCTGACTTTTATAGTATTGATATTCATTCTATTATATACTTTAAAAAACATATTGTCCTCCTGAAGTATTTATTTCAGTAACAGCAAACGCTTCGTAGAAGCAAATTAAATTGATAAATAAACAAGGATGCGTAACAATAAATTTATAGTCTGGAAACGTTCGGTACTGAACTTTTTACACTTGCCGGATTCCGCACAAAGCAGTCGCGGCTTGGAGAAAGAACTGAGTGCACTTGCGGAAGTACTGGCAAATTATCATAGAATTACCATTGCCTGTGAAATCCGGGTTTCGCTGAGCGTAGCAAAACAAGTAAGTGCTAAATTAATCTGGATATTAGTACCGGCAATCAAGAGTTTCAATTCATTTTATCCTGATAAACGAATATTAACCCATCGGTTATTGGGTAAGCCGGCCTCCGGACCATCGCCACCTGATGATTTCTCATTCCATTATTAGCTTGACTCTTTTGAAAAAAATCATATTTACAACCATTTAAAAACTTTTACGAAAATGCAAATAGAAATCAATAAACACCAAAAGATAAAATCGATCTGCCGGGTACTAAACAATTATCCCCTGGCTTTCGAAAACAAACCACAGGCGCTTGCTATGAAAGAAGCATTAGGCGAGCAAAGCGATGATCTGTCGAACCTTATCTCCAAATTGCTCCGTCCGGCATCAACCATTCACCGGCCCAAGCAGGACAGCCAGCAAAAACTCACTGCCTCGGTAATCGAATACATCGGCATGGGCATACTACTGGCTACTCATCTCGATAACAAGCCTTTGCTGGATATACTAAGGGTGTATAAATCGAGAATTCTGAGTGTTTCGGCATACAGATTGTACGAAATAGCGGTTCATGTGGCTGCCGAACTGGCAGCAAATTCCGAGTTGGCTGGCGACTACGGATTAACTGCCGTAAAGTTGGAGGCTTTTAATACCCAGGTTACTGACTTCGGCGAAACCATTGGTAATACTTCTGACTTATTAACTGACCGCAAATCGGGATGGAACGAGTTGAATAAGAAGTTGGTTCAGTGTTCAAAAACCATTCGTCTGAAACTTGATCCATTCATGGAGTTCAACGAGAAGGAATTTCCTGATTTGTTCAGGGATTATATGTTGGTACGAGGAAAGAGAAAACGGAAAAAACGTGTGATAAAAGATAGCAGCACAACAGGCGAATTCTCCGGAACGGTAACCGATAGCAAAACAGGTTTTCCTGTCGCTAATGCTACTATTAACCTTATGGAGCAGGAAGCGGTTTTTACTACTGACGCTGATGGATATTATCTGATTGAAGAACTTGAGCCAGGTACTTACACTCTTAGTTGTCATGCAGTAGGGTACAATGTTCCTGAACAAGTAAATTATCTGCTCGTTGCAGGTGAGTCACTTATAGTTGATTTCAATCTGGTATCTTCGAACCCGTTAAATAATTAAGATTGAAATTTAAATGGTAAAATTATCTTTACCTGCTACATCAGCCCGGGAAACCGGGCTGTTTGTGTTTTGCAATCAAGCCGATATTTAAAGATGGCTGTTTACTTGGTTACCTGTGATAACTATAGGAAGCAATAAAATGTAGATAAATTTGTTACTTTCCGATACAGAAAGTAATAATCCTTTGTTTATAGGTGTTTTAATAGGTTGGGCAACAAATAAGCAACAAAAAAGAGTGAAACAAAGCTGATACAAAAACAAGATCATTTCTTGATTTCTTTATAAAAGTACAAATTATTTTAACTGAGCATAATATTGTGAAGTTTAAATGATCAATAAATTGCAAAAAGAAAGCCTGCAATCTTCTGATCGCAGGCTTTAGCGTTTAAGCTGGGGAGACTGACTATTTCACATTCTTAGCCAGATCAGCTCCGGCTTTAAATCTGATCACCTTTTTAACAGGTACAGATCCGTTTGCTTTTGGAGCTGAGGTAGTAAGATCAATAGTGGAGAAGTAAGCTGCAACCACGTCACCAACCCATTCAACAGGGGCAGTAATACTGGCTGCACTTTCAGACCTCAGCGCGGCATTTGCAAAATTCAGCGCTTTGTTCTTTGCACAGTTTACCAGGATAATCGAAACCGGAGCATCCAGTTCAGCCTGGTCGGTGGTGTTGGGTTCCCAAAGAAAACTGATCACCTGGTCGTCTTCGCAAGTCATTTCAACATTCCTTACAGAACTGCCTTCATTATCGCAAAACTGAACTTTAGTGTAATCAATTTCATTGGTTCCTTCAGCAAAGATGCTCTTAACATTAATGCTAACGATCTTGTTGAATGGGGACATGTTTTTGAGCGTGTTGGAATACGCATCATTAACAACGGGGAGTACCTGTCGGATCAGGTCAACAGTTTGAGCAAATTTGCTCCTCTGCATTACTTGTCCTTCGGTTCGGGGGTTAGAAACCTGGATAGGTTTGCTTCGCATAGTGTTTCTCTCGTAATGTTTCGAGAAAACAGCAGTCCCGAA
>JBBSDC010000139.1:0-10405 GCA_038249705.1 Bacteroidales bacterium
AAAATCATCATATCCGATCACACTCATAGCATGGCCGCCAAACCCCATTTTATTATAATCATCGGATGAAGGTATCCATACTTTTTCGCCAAGCATGCCTTGCATAAATGTACCGCCAACCATCATCCCAATTACTACCGGCGCACCTTGTGCCAGGTTTTGTTTTACAGCCAGCATATCCACTTTGTAATCGTCGCCACTTTTCGAGAGGCGGTTGAAACCGTTTATTTTGTATGCTGATGCCGATTGAAGCTGATTTTGAGCCGGTTGAGATGAACAATCATTTTCATTATACGGGAAATCGCGAAAAGGCAAAGCCCCGACTTGTTTCATGTTCTCCATTGCCCTTAGGATGTATGATCCCTGGCAACCATCCAAACCTATCTGATTATATAAAAACGAAGGACTGAAAGCTGAACCATCCGGATCTTTTCCCGATTGCCGCGCATACATAATAGTACGCGATGCATAGGCGGCTGACCAAGCCACGCATGAGCCCTGACTGCCCTGGTTCAGTGGTTCGGGGGCGTATTTTTCGAGAGTAACACGCTCAGGCATAGGGTTTTTAACATTGTCGGCCAATGGCTCAAACACTTCAGCCTGATCGTAAATCTGTTCATTCAAATCGGCGCCAAGCGAAAATGAATCACCTCCGGCGGCGGATTGAATCAGGTTTTTGCCACCCAGGAAATACACAGCGGCTCCGATAGCTACTAGTAATAGTGCTATTTTAGGTTTCTTTAGCAGCAAGGGCAATAATGCGGTAAGGCAACCGCTGTTGATCCCCCCTGGAAGTTTCCCTCCGCCACCACCTCCTTGTCCGGGATAATTGTCCGAAGCACTGCGATCCCTGTCTTTAACAATACGTATTGGCATACTCGAAATTTTTAAACAATATTTATATCAAATGGTATTCTGATTCAAAAGTAATGTAAATTTAAATGATTTTTGACTACCATAAAACACACATTTCTGATTTTTGCCCGGATTTACTTAACTTCGTTGCGGAATGTGAATTTTCTCAATTCCTGCCGAAGCAGCCCGACACAAAGTGATTGTGTAACGAAAATAATCCCTTTCAAATGTAGAGCTTGCATTACATCATTCCTAATCACACGTTTTAGAGCACTTTTTTTATGAAACAGTTTATAAAAGCAATTATTTTTCTCATTCTCACAGGTATCGCTTTTTCCCCGCTAATTGCACAGGAAATGGATGCCGGGGGAGCTGAAGTAGAGTATTCGACCGATGGGAAAGGATGGGTTTTCGGACTGAATGTAGGCGCATATTATCCATCAAAATTTACTGCTGCTTTTTATAATGGCAGTCCAGCCAATGTGAATAATGTTAACTACGTTATGTCGAATTATTATTGGTACCAGGAAATATTTTTTGCTTTGGGCGCAAATGATTCTGTTGCAGTAGCCGGTTTGCCACAAAATATGCATTACCAGCTTGCCATTCGTCCTGGTTTATACTTTCAATATTGTTTTAACGAAAGGATGTCGTTGCTTATAGAGTTCAACTATATGCGGCTGAAAGCCAATGATGTGATATCATTTGAGGTTGATCCAAAACTGAATAACACCTTTAAGGAGATAAGGCTTTACCCTATTCGTGGAGTTGAGGAAAGGGTGTATGCCGATATCGGGATCAAACGCACTTTTCCCCAAACGGATAAGCTATCATACTTCGCTACGGGCGGACTAAGTGTGAACAGTACCAAAGTTATTAAACACTCAATTTATATTGAAGAAAAAGAATACAGTCTGATTAATACATATGGCAATAGTAATTATATTCCGAACAGTAACATGCAGACTTACAATGTGTACCAGGGTGGAATTGGTTTTGGTATGTATGCCGGAGCTGGAGCTGCTTTAACTTTTGGCGGTGGCATTGTAATGGAAACAGGTTTAACTGCTCACTGGCTCATGGTAAAACTCGATCGTTATGAAAGTATGAATCCGGGAATTGGTGCTTATGCCCGTTTTCTCTTTTAAAAACGAATACAAAACACGCGTACTTTGCATAACTTGTCTTTTCTATTTCTGTGGTTCATGATCATTTTGGTAGGATTAATGCCTTTTCGGATCATGTATTTGTTTTCTGATTTCGTTTATCTGCTTTTATACTACGTGATAGGTTATAGGCGAAAGGTGGTATCCACTAACCTAAGTAAATCATTTCCTGAAAAAAGTGCAAACGAAATAAAAGCTATTGAAAGGAAGTATTACCACCACTTATGCGACATTAGCCTCGAAAGCATTAAAGGATTTTCAATGAGCCCGAAGGAAATTATCCGCAGGCATCGTATTCTTAATCCGGAGCTGGCTAACCATTTTTTTGATCGTAAACTCAGCGTTATTTCAGTTCCCGGGCATTATAACAACTGGGAATGGGGTTCATTGTCGCCGGGTCTTCAGCTTAAATTTCCGATTGTGGGATTTTATAAACCAATGAGCAACAAGCTGGTAGATGCTTTTGCCAAACGACACAGGGCGAAATTTAACACTAAACTTGCTTCAATAAAGGAAACCGGTTTAACTTTCAGCGAATTGTCGGACTCTCAACAGGCTTATATAATGGCTTCTGATCAGAGTCCTACAAACCTGAAGGAGTGTTACTGGGTCCATTTCCTGAATCAGGATACAGCCTGGCTTCATGGACCCGAGAAATATGCACGGATATACAAATGGCCAGTGGTTTATGTGGATATCCGAAAAGTTAAAAGAGGTTTTTATGAACTTGAACTGGTTACGCTCACTGAGGATCCCGTTTCACTGCCCGATGGTGAAATAACACGGCGATACGTACAGCACCTCGAAAAATCAATTCGGACCGAACCTGCTTACTGGCTTTGGTCGCACAAGAGATGGAAACACAAAAGAAAAGTATAGTTTAGGGCGCTGACTGGTTTTTAAAATCTTAGCCAAGGCATAAAACTCTTATCATTCTGCAAAAGATTAAACCTGTTTCACTCGATTTCGTTCATGGCATGCTTCATGTATGTGTTTAATCTGTAGAAACACAATTGGGAGTGTTCCAGTTCACTGTTACTTCTAAACCACTTCCGCTACTACAAAAGCACTTCCGCCAACCAGTACCAGATCATCAGTGCCTGCATTTTTCTGAGCGGATGCAAGTGCTTCTTTAACTGATGAATACGCTTTACCTTTTAACTGAAGGCTGTTTCCTGATTTTGCCAGTTCTGAAGCATCTAAACCTCTGGGGATATCAGCTTTGCAGAAATAATAGGTTGCATTTTTGGGTAGTTTCGAGAGCATGGTTGCAACATCCTTGTCATTTACAACACCAATTACAAAATGTAGTTTCCTGTGGGGAGTAAGTGCAATTTGTTCGAGTACTTCCTTAATACCGTCAGGGTTATGACCAATATCGGCAATAGTTAAAGGATTAATTGATATGGTTTGCCAGCGGCCCATCAAACCTGTATTTTTTACGGTTTTTCGGATACCTGAAATAATATGTTTTTTCTGAATTTTCAAATCACTTTCTTGTAACTTTTCAATTGAACGTATCGCCGTAGCAATATTCTTTAGCTGGTATTTCCCCGAAAGGGGCGAAGTGAGCTTATAAAATTGGTTACTTGCCAACGATTTAAATTCCGCGCTCAGCAGGGGAGGGCGATGTTTTGTGAAATGAGTTTCGCGGAGTGAAATCTGTTGATCAGAAAAATAAATTTCCGTTGCAAGTTTTTGCGCAAATCCATTAAAAACGGGTTGTGTTTCCGCGTGAGTTTCTCCTATCACAACAGGAATGCCTGATTTGATGATTCCTGCTTTTTCGGCTGCAATTTCTGCTAACGTATTGCCAAGGAATTGTGTATGATCCAATCCGATATTTGTGATAATGGTCAGAAGAGGTTTTATAACATTGGTCGAATCAAGGCGTCCGCCCATACCGGTTTCTATCACGGCAATATCCACCTTTTCTTTATAAAAATACCATGCGGCAAGCGCGAAAGTCCATTCGAAAAAAGATGGTTGTATGTCCTTAAAATCAACTCTGTGCATTTCAACAAAAGTTGTAACTTCCTTTTTGCTGATCATGTGTCCGTTGATTTTTATCCGTTCGCGGAAGTCCTTGAGATGCGGCGAAGTGAATAACCCGGTTTTGTAGCCCGCTTCCTGTAATACCGATGCCAAAAAATGCGAAGTTGATCCTTTTCCGTTGGTTCCAGCAATATGAATACTGCTGAATTTCCTTTCGGGATTACCCAGCTTACTGCAAAGTGCAATTGTATTATTCAGATCAGCCTTATACGCAGCTGCTCCAATGCGATGAAACATAGGGAGTTGGCTATATAAATATTCCAGGGTTTTGGCGTAAGTCATTGTGTGTTTTCAAAAGTTTACTTTCCATGAGTCCCGTGTTTGCCGGACTGCCTGCTTCGAAAAGAAAAAAAAATGTGAGATTTCGTTCTTTCCGGATTTAGCAAAACTGAGCTCAATCCGTATGGTTGAATGTTAGGGATAATCGGTTAATGGTTAAACTTTTCGAACCACACACAACAATCCTATTGATCCTTCCATTTCTTCTCAAATACTTCCCCGTTTACGCTAATATTCAATCCGTAACTAAAATCGTTAGCATTCCGTTGCAGATCATAATACGTTTCGATGCAAAATCCGAAATTTACACCTTTCATAATATTATGACCGATTAAAAGTTTTGGTGTAATGAGGTCTCTTTTTTCGCCCACATACCAGTTGTTTAACTGCGAAACAGATTGAAACAGGTAATCGCCCAGAGGAGTAAAGAAATACTCGCCGTGAAACCACCCTATACTGAGTTTGGCCCATTTGTTTTCAAATGTTATCGCATTATGCAATGCAAATCCTGATTCGAACGGGATAGTATTGGTTTGTGAGAGTTCCATCGCCTGGATGTAAAATGAAGAGAGGGACAACCTGTCGAGTACTTTTGAACCGGGAATAAATATATATTTCAAGCCTGCAGCAAGATTAGCCCGCGATTGTAACGGACTATCAGAATTATCGATCTGGCCACCGAAGTGATGAATTATACTTTGAAAATGAGCACTTAAGCCGCGATTCTCAGCAATTCCGTTCATAGAATAATCAGCAAGCAAACCTCCTGTTATCACTTCCTGCTGTGTTTCGCCGGGGAGGATAAATTTCTCCCAATCCATATACAAATCGGCATGAAACTTTTTCCTGTTGATTAAAAGCTGTAGTCCGTATTCCGGATTTTTAGTAAAATAATTATCAGTATTGTACAGTGGTTCAATAAAACCATGCTGAAGTTGCCCTTTGGTTTGGCCAATAATAATCTGTGCATCCGGTCGGAAACGATATGTCCCACGTATTACCGGCACGGATTTGTTAAACTCGTCCTGACCATAAAACTGTCTGAAATACCAGCCTCCGCTCAAACTAAATTTATTGCTTATTGCCCAGGTTATTTCCGGTTGAAGCACCGAACCTATATAAGTGATCCCTTCGGTGTATGATCCGAAATATTCGTTGTTCTTTATAAAATTGTTGTTGTACAGGTGAAAGCTGAATTTTTCGGAATCAGAAGTATCGCCGGTAAATTGGGGATTATAACTTTCATAAAAATTTTGTGCTTTAACACAATAACCCGCTGATATCAATACGGTAATGATAGTGTATATGAGATAGTTTTTCATTGGCCGGTTATTGTTTTAACAGGTATAATTTTCCACCACTCACGCTGAAAAGTAAATAGCCGGGGCTTGCAGCGGTAAGGTAAACAATTTCATTGGAAGGCAATGCCGCATTTTCCATTGTATAGCTTGACCAGCTTCCACCGTTGAAACTTACGATTCCGGCTCCAGAAGTTCCACACCAGATTGTTTTATCATCAGTTACTACAATTGAAGTAATTGGTTTTGATGTTCCGGTATTCAGAATGGTATAATTATCATCATGAAAATGAATGAGTTGTGCTGCTTCTGATCCCGCCCAGATGCTTCCATCCGGAGCTTTAGTAATAGGGGAGAAGTTCTGCGATAAGAGTGGAAGACCAGAACTCATGCTCTCCCATTCTTCGTTTTTAAGCCGTATAATACCTTTGTCAGCGGTCGCCAGCCACAGAACCTGACTATAATCCGATACAATTGAATTGATGTTGCCTGAAGTTATATCTGAATTTACAAGTGTCTGGAAATACCATTCGTTATTCTGCATTGTTGCAATTCCGCCCGAAGTACCTTTAATTCCAACACGCATTTTACCAATTCCTTCCACAACCACTGAAGTTACACGGAGGCCTGCAAACTCAACGATTTCCTTCCACGAGTTTCCATCATAAACAGCTAATCCACTTTTCCATCCTACCCATAGTTTATTGTTTCCATCCCTCACAAGAGTGGTAATTGAGTCAAAATCAATACCTGTTGTTGCGAAATCGTATGTATTCCATTTGTATCCATCGTTATGCAGCAAGCCTTCTTTGCCCTTTGCACCAAGCCATAAGGAATGATCGTTTTCGTATAAGATAGTTGAAATATCCCTCAGCGGAATGCCGGAACCTGCATATGTATAATCGCTCCAGGTGCGTGGCGGGTACTCCTCGTTTTTTTCTTTACACGAAGTAATTGATACCAGGCATGTGATAAAAGGTATGAAAAGAAGTAAAGATCGGAATGGATTCATTAAAAATGGCGTTTCCTGTATTGATGCAAAAATACCCTTTTCGGATGAGGAAATAAAAGGATTTTGGTTCATCCTGTAGTTTTTTTAAAAAAGAGGAAATGATTTGTTTTATCAGCAGAAGTAATTATGACTTGAGATTTCTGTTAAAGGAGGAACAAATATCAAAACATTATATGCGCAAATTCACTTTTGGAGGAATATACAACTGGAAATACTACGATTTTTCATAATTTTATACTCACCAATAATTCAATTATGGAAACCACCGTAACCAATATCAAGACTGCCGCCATGCAGTTTTTACACCTTACAGCAACCGGAAAAGTGAGCGAAGCTTATAATTTATATGTTTCTCCTGATTTTAAACATCACAATATGCATTTTAAAGGCGATGCCGATTCGCTGAAAAAAGCGATGGAAGAAAGCGCTGTAAATCTTCCTGCCAAAGAACTCGAAATACAGTTTGCTATACAAGAGGGAAACAGGGTAGCCGTATATTCAAAAGTTACTGTAAGTGAGGGAGAGCCGGGTATTGCCCTGGTTCATTTCTTTCTATTCAGTGATTCGAAGATTGTAGAACTATGGGATCTGGCACAAGCACCGCCTGAAGAAATTATTAACGAAAATGGTTTATTTTAAATTATTAGGAGGCTGGTATCGAATGGTGCTGATTTTCTGTGAGTAGAGTTTTCTCAGGACGTAACAAATAAAAAAGCCCCGCAAGATGCGAGGCTTTTGAGCTGATAAAATGGAATTGCAGCTTTTCGGCGAAAATGAACTATCCTAATAGGTTCATTAACAGTTTTATAACTATCATGGCTACAGTAATTCCGCCAAAAATCATTATAAAAGGAAGTGCACCGGCAAATTTTGAGGTGCTTTCATCTGCCTGTGTTGGTGTATTTTGATCTTCTTTATTCATTTTTGTTGAGTTTTTCAATAATTGTAAATGGAGTAAACTACGATTGCTGGCACAGCATACAGCCAGGCATAGTGATACCCGTGGACTAGTGAAATATTAATTTCAGGATTGATTTGATTTGATTGCAGGTATTGCAACCAATTGCGTTTTTTATATACGCAATACGCCCAGTAATACAATTATCGGAGTGGTGGCAATTTGCTGAACATCAGTTGAATAAGCATTATTTATAGCGAATATCGATTGAGCAGTATTGCGTGTGATATATTTATAAATGTATAATGGCGGTACAAAATCTTGTCTGTTTAACGGATTTTGATTCAGACCGGTATTCTCTGAAATAAGAAACGGATCAAGATATGCATTGCTATGGATAAAGTTTTCCTGAAAAGCATATGTGTTGTTAGCCGGTATTTCCATACTAACCATGTTGCCGAAAATCAGCGACTGGAAAAGTACAAGAACAACATAAAGTGAAATTATTGGCTTCATGAACACCGGTTAACAGATGTACAAAAGTACATGTTTTTTGAAAATGAAGTATATTTATCTCTGTTTTACAAATTTATACGTGATAGTTCCTCTTTGTTCTTCAGGCGCATCCTGATCGGGTGCAAACATAGTTTTACGGGCAGCATTTTCGGCTTGCTGGCGCAAGTTGATTTCGGAAATAGTTGTTCCTTTGGCACCGGCACTGGCGTATGTAACCTGTCCCTGGCGGTTAACTTTTATCGAAACAACTATTTTTCCCTGTTCAGGTGAGTTGTAGGTGGGTTTGGGCAGGCTTCGTGCTCCGCGTCCGCCAAGGTCAAAGGAAATTCCATTTCCTTTTCCTCCGTTACCCTCGTAATTTGGCGAGCCAGGTGTGCCATCGGGTTTTCCCTGGTCGCCGGGCTTTCCGGTAATTCCCTGGTTGCCGCCGTCGGCAGTTTTTGTGCTTTTCCCGGGATATAATGCTTTCTGGTTTACAGTGGGTTCCTTTGGCTTTTCTACCGTTGGCGTAGGTTTGGTTATTGGCGAAGGAGTAGTTTTATCTGTTTTCTTTTTTACTTTTTCGATTGCCGGAGTTTCTTCATTATTTTCGGTTACCAGCTGATCATCCGCTTTGGCTTGACTTGGCGGTGGAGCGGCACTTGGCGCCAATGCAGGTGTTTCGGGTTGTATATCGCCCATTCCATCATCGCTGTAGCCGAGATTTACTTCAACGCCTTCTTCACTTGGCAATGGCAAAGGTGTGTGAAGAGCAAGCAATAGCAACGAAAGCAACAACAAAGCATGAAACACAATGGTTCCGGCTATGGCTGCTATGCGCGATTTCTGTTCTTTCTGCTCGTTCTTTGTCAGCATTTGTAAGTAAATGGAGAGGGTTAGTTTTGGATTTTGAAATTTAGATTATCGATGGTGCGGATTGCCACCATTCACTGCACTCCAGCCTTCTTTTCAAACACCAATTATTCCTTTGGTTTCGTTGCCAGAATAACTTTGTGTTTTGTTTTCAACAGATCATTCATCTGGTTTACCGCATCAATTACTGTAACAATATATTGAACCGGAACTGATTTATCGGCACGCAGTACAATTACGCCTTCGTTTTGCCCGATGAGCGATTGCGAAAGCAATTGTTGCATATTAATTTCTGTTGCAGGCGTTTCATTAACAAAAAACTGGTTCAGGTCGTTAATATAAACTGTGGTAGTTTGCTTGGCAATAGTTTTACTTGAACTCGATGGTAGCAGCAGTTTAATGGCATTAGGGCTTACCAGCGTTGAGGTAAGCATAAAGAATATCAGCAGCAGGAATACCAGGTCACTCATGGAAGCCATGCTGAATTCGGTGCTTATTTTGTTTTGCGACTTAATAGCCATAGGTGAATTTTTTAGACAAGAATTTACATAAAACTATACTGCTATTTAGCTGGTTCGTGCAGCAGATCCATAAATTCGGAAGCCCGGAACTGGAGCATAAAAACAATTTTCTGTACTCTTGCCACTAAAATGTTGTAACAGAAGTAGGCTATAATACCTACAACAAGTCCGGCAACTGTGGTAACCATTGCCTGGTAAATACCACTCGAAAGCAATTGTATGTCCAGGTTATTGCCAGCCATTGACATATCGTAAAATGCTTTTACCATGCCGGTCACCGTTCCCAGGAATCCGAGCATAGGCGCAGCTCCGGAAACAGTAGCAAGCAACGAAATGTTTTTCTCAAGCTTCGCGACTTCCAGCGAACCTACATTCTCGATGGCTGCATTAATATCACCCAAGGGCCGCCCAAGACGCTGTAATCCTTTTTCAATCATTCTTGCAATAGGCGTATTGTTATTCCTGCATAGCGACAAAGCCGAATCGAGCCTGCCATTATGCATAAAATCGCGGATGTTATTCATAAAATTGGTATCTTCTTTTGAGGCTCGTCCAAGAACGATAAACCGTTCGATAAAAATATATATCCCCAAAATGGATAACAAAGCAATAGGTATCATGATTGGACCTCCTTTAATGGCAAGATCCAATATGGAAAGCGACATTTCGGTAGGTTTCGCAGGTTGTGGTATTGATGTAAGTGCCTGGTTAACAGTATCCGCATAAGCGCCAGTTGACTGTACTATCTGAAGAATTACTCCGTTGGTCATAAGTGAAAAATTTTCATTATAAAGGTATTGCTGTTTTAGGCAACTTAAGGTTAAAGTTAAAGTACTTTTAAACAGTGCTTTGTTAATAGTAACTGAAAATATGCTCTTTTATTTTGTAGAAATAAAAAACACGGCTAAACGTTTGTAAAGCCGTGTTTTTATAATTTTCCAATTACAACTCAT
>JBBSDC010000140.1:0-10071 GCA_038249705.1 Bacteroidales bacterium
GTCCTTAACATCGGTGGCACTGGCAACTTTTACATCGCCATAAATATGCGGATGACGGTTTATCAGCTTTTCATTAATTCCTTTCAACACATCAGCAATACCAAATGATCCGATTTCTTCGCCCAGTTTGGCATAAAAAACTAGGTGCAACATAAGGTCGCCAAGTTCCTTGCGAATTTCGTCATGATTCTTTTCGAGAATGGCATCCGATAGTTCATAGGTTTCCTCTATAGTAAGATGCCGGAGCGAGTCGAATGTTTGCTCCTTATCCCACGGACATTGGGCTCTGAGTTCGTCCATTATTTTTAAAAGCCTTTCAAATTCAATCAGTCGCTGATCCATTTCCACTTTTTTTCACAAAAGTAAGCAAAGCTCAATGTTGAAGTGTAAGCAGTTGATAACTTGTGTGCATAATGAGTTGATTAGTATTAGTTGATCGAAAATTGCTAACCGATAATTTCTTGTAAGGAATATGTTTTGAGCCTTTTCAGGAAAATCACTTTTTTAAAATCCTGTTTTTATCGGATATAATTTTAGTTTCTGAAATCGAAAAATAACATATTTACCTGATAAACAGATTAGTGTAACTTTAATTTGTACTATGTTGAAATAAAAACTTTGCCAAGTGCACGAATGGGAGTAATT
Source organism: Bacteroidales bacterium (assembly GCA_038249705.1). Taxonomy (GTDB): domain Bacteria; phylum Bacteroidota; class Bacteroidia; order Bacteroidales; family UBA4417; genus UBA4417. The sequence goes on from JBBSDC010000140.1 coordinate 646, forward strand.
TTGCGTTATTGTGAGGCCTTTCCAGGGCTTTTTTTATTTGATCAACCCATGCCCTTTCATCGACTAAAAACATCTGTTTTACTGATAGTTATGCTTGTACTATTCAATGTACATGCATCGGCACAGCATAAGTTATGGGGCTCGAATCTATTACTCGAAGGCAGGATTAATTATGGTTTTATGATAAACCATCATCTGGAAATGGAGATTTTCAATGCTCATTTCCCCGCTTTCGAAATCAATCTTGGAAAAGAAACGTATGGCCGCGAACGCTGGCAGGCCATGTATGGGTATCCTTTTGTAGGTATTAGCTACTGGTATTCACACATGGGTGGTTCCGATTTTGTGGGGAGTGCCCACGCTGTTTTTCCATATGTAAACTACCCGATTATCCGTAACAGGAAACACGAGCTTAATTTTCGTGTAGGCCTTGGACTTGCCTATCTCACAAAACGCTTCGAACGTCTTGAGAATTACAAATATATTGCCATTGGTTCGCATGTAAATGCAGCTGCAAACCTGATGGCTGAATACCGCTGGCGCTTCAACCCACGGATGAATGCTGCTATTGGTCTGGCGCTCATGCACTTTTCGAACGGATCAACCAAAACGCCAAACTTCGGTGTTAATATATCATCAATAAACCTGGCATTTGCATACCGCCTGAGTAAAGAAAACTCTTATCTCAACAAAAAAATAATACCTTCACTTTACTCATTTGAATTTCCCGGAACCAAATCAATCGATTTTTCAGTTGGGGCTACAGCGGCATTAAAAGACATGGGCAGCGAATATGGCCGTTCTTTTATGATTTATAATTTTTTCGGAAATGTAATGAAACAATTCTCGTTTAAAAGCAGCGCCGGAATTGGTTTTGATGTTACATATGATGAATCTGACTTCTATTTTGCCGAATTAAATAAAGTTGAATACGAACGAAACCGCGAAATAGTGCGCTTTGGAATGGGTCCGGCCTACCAGCTTCATATGTCGAAACTTTCGTATAATTTCGGTTTTGGTTTTTACATCAGCGGTAAAATGGCTCCCACTAACTCATACTTTAAACTGGGATTGCAATACCAGATAACTCACGGCCTGTTTGCAAATCTCACACTTCGGACACACTTCGGACAAGCTGATTTTGTTGGGATTGGATTGGGATACAAAATTCCATGGGTTTATTACGGGAGACAAAAAAGATGACAAAACCGGTTAACATTGCTCTGAGAATGATTCGCCATAAAAGCATTTCAGTTTTTATGCTGCTACTTATTGCTGTGCTTTTGTCATCCTGTGAGAAAGATCATTTCTGGGATTTTGCTAAAAGCACCGGTGATATTGTTACAGTTACCAGGCCTGTAAACGAAAATTTTACAAAAATTCACCTGAACGACGATGTAAACCTTGTAATTACACAGGGTAACACTTACAGCATCTTGGTCGAAGGAGGCGAGAACATACTTTCAGGAATCGAAACCTCTATCGGCGACAGCCTGCTGACTATCCGAAATAACAATAAATTTAACTGGGTGCGGTCGTACGACAAAAAATTTACCGCTTATGTTACCATGCCACATATTTTTGATCTGAAATACGAAGCTACAGGAACTGTTACGAATACTGATACGATCCGCGAGGATTCTCTCACTGTTTCAGCCGTGGGTGGTTCGGGATATATTGATTTGATTATTAAAACCGGCACCAGTAAACTCAGTATCATTTATGGTTCGACTGACATGAAAATAAGCGGCCAAACCGGCGTAAACTTTATCTATTCAGCCAGTTACGGGCCTTTTCATTGCCTCAATCTGGAATCAGGTTTTATTTTTATGCGTAATGCAAGCACCAACGATTGTTATGTAAATGTGAAACAACATTTCGAATATGAAATTACCAGTCTGGGAAATATTTATTACAAAGGAAATCCGGAGGAAATATCAGGCTCAGTTTCAGGAAGTGGTAAACTTTTAAAATACGAGTAAGCAATAACGTTATCCTTAGTTTTTTTATTAAATTCAGTTAAACATATCTTTGTAATGCGCATCAACGCTTCACTGTTAAAGATTAAATTTCATGTCCAACTTTAAATTCTCAAGGTTTAAATCACTTTCGTGGACGTCTGTAGTTCCGTGGCTCATTTCATTAGTTGTACTATGGACATTTGTGAACACCTCATTTAAAAAAGATTATAAAACCGGAGTTATTGAATCGGATGCTAAAGGATATTATGCGTATCTGCCCGCTGTTTTTATTTATCACGACCTCAATTTTAGATTTTATAACAAAATAGAACGCGAAACTTATCATAATTCTAACCTGGATTTCCAATATCTGCGAACACACAACAACCAGACTATCAACAAGTACTATGTAGGAACAGCAATCTGCCTGTTACCATTTTTTCTGGTTGGCCACGCAATTACGCTTAATACCGAACTTCCGGCTGATGGCTACAGTTACTATTACACGCTGATGGTTCATATCGGAGCGATGTTTTACCTTTTGCTGGCGCTGTTCGGATTGCGAAAACTGCTGCGAACCTTTACAATTGATGAGAAAACAACCGCATGGGTACTTATTGCAATTGTTTTTGGCACTAACTTATTTTACTATGTGGTTACGGAATTTGCCATGTCGCACGTTTATTCATTTGCAGCCATAACATGGTTTAGCTTTACAATAAGAAAATATTTTATGAGTATGGAGCACAAATACGTGCTTTACAGCGCATTGCTTCTTGGAATTATCACGCTGATACGACCTGTAAATATTATCATCGTTTTATCGCTGCCCTTTCTAGCCGATGGTCAGGGTCAGTTGATTTCCGCTATTAAAAATATTTTCACAAAAAAATGGGTTGTCATCTTAGCCGCAAGCTTTTTCATTCTCATAGTTTCCATTCAGTTGATCATTTATAAACTTTCAACCGGGCAATTTATAGTTTATTCTTATAAAGAAGAAGGATTCAATTTTTTAAATCCACATATCGGTGATTTCATATTCAGTTACAAAAAAGGCATGTTTGTATATACACCGCTTTTATTACTTAGCCTTGCTGGTTTTATTTATTTTTTTAGGATGAACAGGTATCGGTTTTTTGCTTTGGCGGGTTTTCTGTTTATTCTTATTTATATTTTTTCATCGTGGCATATGTGGTATTACGGCGGAAGTTTCTCGCAGCGGGTAATGGTTGAATTTTATGCGTTTTTCGCTATTTTGCTTGCTACTGCCTTGCAACAACTCAAATCTATCAATGTCAAACGCTTATTCCTTGGTTTAATAATTCTGCTGATTGTTTTTTGCCAGTTACAAACCTATCAATACCGGCGAATGCAGATACACTGGTCGGATATGAATAAGGAAAAGTACTGGGAAGTATTTATGAGGGTTGATAAGCTGATGTAAAGTCTGCTGAAAAACAAAATCAAATGTCTCAGTGTTTTCCCGTAGAGAATCCACACAAATAGGATTACGATTAAAAAATTCAACATTGTCCGTAGGACATTAACGGTCAATGTTTTATGTTAATCCCCTAACGGGGAATCTGGGTTTCTTCTTGTATTTTTTTATTAATATTTATCCCCTAACGGGGAAAAGGATATAGTGTTTTCCATTTCCTTTTCTTTTTATAATCTTCCATTAACGCCAAAGCCCCGCCGAAGCAGGGCTTTGAAAAAAATAATACTGGTTGTGAAACTGTATTTTAGTACATTCCACCCATTCCGCCCATACCAGGATTTGGCATAGCAGGTGCAGTGTCGTCTTTTATTTCAGCAATAACACATTCTGTTGTGAGCAACATTCCGGCTATGGAAGCTGCATTTTCGAGAGCTACGCGGGCAACTTTTGTAGGATCGATAACACCGCTTTTGTACAGGTGTTCGTAAACTTCGGTACGTGCATTGAAACCGAAATCATCTTTACCGTCTTTTACTTTCTGAACGATAATTGAACCTTCGAGACCTGCATTGGCAACAATCTGGCGAAGTGGTTCTTCGAGAGCGCGTTTCACAATCTTGATACCCAGTTCTTCGTCTTCGTTTTCTGTCTTAACGTCTTCGAGAGCAGCAATAGCACGGATGTAAGCAACGCCTCCACCAGGAATAGTTCCTTCTTCGATGGCTGCGCGGGTAGCGTGAAGTGCATCGTCGAAACGGTCTTTCTTCTCTTTCATCTCAATTTCGCTGGCTGCACCAACATAAATTACAGCAACACCACCACTAAGTTTTGCAAGACGTTCCTGCAGTTTTTCGCGATCGTAATCGGAAGTTGTGGTTTCAATTTGAGCTTTAATCTGGCTAACGCGGGCAACAATACCTTCTTTAGCACCTTTACCGCTTACAATGGTCGTATTGTCTTTGTCAATATTGATTTTTTCAGCCTGTCCGAGGTAACTCAGATCGGTATCTTCCAAACGGTATCCTTGTTCTTCCGAAACAACTGTTCCACCAGTAAGGATAGCGATATCCTGAAGCATTTCCTTGCGGCGATCGCCAAAACCAGGAGCTTTTACAGCAGCAATTTTGAGTGAGCCACGGATTTTATTAACTACCAGTGTAGCAAGTGCTTCACCATCAACATCTTCGGCAATAATAAGCAAAGGACGACCGGTTTGAACTACTTTTTCCAATACAGGAAGGAAATCCTTCATGCTGCTGATTTTTTTATCATGGATGAGGATATACGGATTTTCGTAAACCACTTCCATTTTCTCGCCATCAGTAACAAAATACGGTGAAATATAACCACGGTCGAACTGCATACCTTCAACAACTTTTACAGTTGTTTCAATACCTTTAGCTTCTTCGATGGTGATAACTCCTTCTTTGGAAACTTTTTCCATGGCTTCAGCCAGTAGTTTTCCAATGGTTTGATCGTTATTAGCTGAAACGGTGGCAACCTGCTGAATTTTTTCGATGCTGTTGCCAACTTCTTTCGATTGTTTTTTGAGATCAGCTACAACAATTGCCACAGCTTTTTCAATACCACGTTTCAAATCCATTGGATTTGCTCCGGCAGTAACGTTTTTTAATCCGGTTGTAATGATCGACTGAGCCAGAACGGTAGCTGTAGTAGTACCATCACCGGCTACATCAGCAGTTTTCGAAGCAACTTCTTTCACCATCTGAGCACCCATGTTTTCCACGGAGTCCTTCATTTCTATTTCTTTTGCTACAGTAACACCATCCTTGGTAATTTGAGGTGCACCATAGGTTTTTTCGATAATGACGTTACGTCCTTTGGGGCCGAGAGTTACTTTAACAGCATTTGCCAAAGCGTCAACGCCTTTTTTCATGCGATCACGTGCTTCACTTTCGAAAATTATTTCTTTTCCTTTCATATCAGAATTTTTTTTGAAGTTATTAGTTAAATCACAGCCAGAATATCGCTTTCGCGCATAATCAGATAATCCTTGCCTTCGATGTTGATTTCGGTTCCTGAGTATTTACCATACAATACCTGATCGCCTACTTTTACTGTAAGTGGTTCATCTTTTTTACCAGTGCCAATGGCTACTACTGTGCCTTTTTGTGGTTTTTCTTTTGCAGTGTCGGGGATGATGATGCCACCTGCTGTTTTTTGTTCGGCTGCTGCCGGCTCAACCAATACGCGGTCGGCCAAAGGTTTTACATTTACCTGTGCCATGTTTTCGAATTAATTTTTATGTTAAACAATTTGATAATTTTTCTTTTGAATGATTTGCTATACTCATATTCCGTGCCAAAACCTTAATTGTCATTATAGAACGAAACTTAAGCAGACCATCTATCTAATTAAATATTAACTATTTAGCAACAGGCAAGTAGCATTTGTAAGCCCTGATTAAAAAGTAAAATACCGGATAAAAAAAAGAATGTCAGAATGCACGTGACATTCTGACATTCGAAAAAAATTTTAAAATGCTTTTAGTTCTCTTCTTTCGGAGGAGTCTGGAAATCCTGAACAGGTTGAGCATTTTCGTCAATATTCTGACGAAGTTCGGTATCAGCTGCGCCCTTACTTACTGTTCCACGAGGAATAACAACTATTGACATCAGGCTGAGAACCAGCAAGGCTACAGCTAATCCCCAGGTAAATTTTTCGAGAAAATCAGCAGTTTTGCGTACACCCATATACTGGTTTGACGACGAAAAATTAGAGGCTAACCCACCACCTTTCGAATTCTGCACCAAAACTACAAGTATCATGAGCACACAAGCGATCAGGATTAAAACTGAAACAAAAATAAAAGCATTCATACTCCTTTGATTTTATGTATTTATAAATGTGTTACTTACGATTTTTGGTAATTTCTTTAATTCGGCCTGCAAAGTAACTACTTTTTTCGGGAATAAGCAACATGAGTTTTTCATAAATTTTTATTGCAAGATTATAATATCCCTGTTGCTCATAAATCCAGGCCAATGTTTCGGTTACAAAATCCTCAGGCAAGGTTGCACTTTGCTTTGCTATATCTTCGGCATTGTAAAATTCGCGCTTGGGTGCACTTATCCGTGGCTCTTCCCTGATAAACTTTTCGACAAGTTCGTTATGACCCGACAAATTCTCATTTATTACCGTATGTATTTCTGTTACTACCACAGCAGGCTCAATATCTGCCATTTCCTCTTCATTTATCGGCACAGCACTTAACCTTGAAAAAATTGTGTCGATAAGTGCAGTATGTATAGTCTTAATCTTATCAACTTCCTTTATTACTGCAGCCACTTCAATTAGTTCAATTTCAGGCGGTACTGGTATTGAGATGGGATCATTTAAGGCAATCAATTCGTTATTAGCAATCTGCTCTATATTGATTTCGGAAGATCGGGGTGTTTCTTCCGGATGCACAATCCCGGCTTCCATAAGAAGAAGTTCGTCTGCATCCTTATTTTGTAAATCCTTATCGGATATGAATTCAGAACTTGCTTCAGAAAAAACTTCTGACATTTCAGTTTCGTCAATCAGGAAAGCAGGCTCTGCAATACTATCCATGAATGGCACTTCAGGAGCAATAACAGGAATTCCTTCAATCAGCGCTTTAAGTTTACCCCTGTCGCCGGCATACGCGGCAGCTAGTCGCAACGAAAGCGGATAGGCTTCGTGTCCGGTATTGTATAAATTGCGTGCCAGCAACATGCGGGCAACCTGAAAATAGGGATAGTCTTTAACAAGCATCCACAACTCCTCCACGGTATGGCTATCCATCAGTGAAGGGTCTTTCAGATACCGGTTAAATGTTTCAGGTGTCATTATTCAGGTTGCAGGTTTATTGTCAGTTTAAAAAATAGCAGCAGCTTTAAGGGGTATAAGTCATTGTGTGTATGGAAGTTCTACCAGTTAACAACCGCTTTATTAAAAATATCCTGAGCAAGTTCTTCGTTAATAATATCCATTAATGATTCCTCAACTTCCGAAAGTCGCCTGGTAGCATCATAATCCTGATACCGGGAAAAAGTTGTTTCAAAATCCTGTTTCGAATCCTGCGTATTGGTAAAGCGAATAACAATTGTAATTTTAAGTCGTTGCAAAGCCCCTTGTTGTTCGCTCGTAATAGCAACAGGTTCAGTTGAATATCCCGTGATTTCACCTTCAACTGTCAAATCTCCGTTCGAACTTATAAGTGAAAGACCTGATTGGCTGGTAAACTTATCGCGGATAGCTTCTGTGAGCTTACGGCTTAAGGCAGGCTGCACGAGCGGAGCGTTATTAGGCAGGTAATTAACCGAAATACTTTTTACTGTTGGCGAAATACTTGCTCCTGTAAAAGAGTAGCTACAACCAGGCAACAAGCTTATTGAAGCTAAAACTACAGCTAAGATGAACACAACAGAAATTCCTGCGGAATAAGGTCGTATCACTTTTGAAAAATTATCCAATGATTCCATATTCCCGTATTTTACGATATAAAGTGCGTTCGGAAATGCCTAGTTCTTTAGCTGCATTCCGGCGACGGCCTTCGTGTTTATCCAAAGCACGCCTGATCAGATCAAGTTCACGTTCCTGAAGGGAAAGAGATTCTTCCATTATTTCGCCGTGTACAAAAGGTTCGTCATCAACAGGTTGATTGCGATCATGAACCACAACCCTATTTACATCAGTCCGTTGCGAATCATTTATATAATGATCGGGAGCATGAGTTGCCTGGCTGTTGAAATGACTGGCAACTTCATCGTGACCAATTATTTCGCCTACCAATTTTTTAAGATCTGTAATATCGCGGCGCATATCAAAAAGCACTTTGTATAGCAAATCTCTTTCTGATAATTCGTTGCCTTTGTGAGCATCTTTGAAAAGCACAGGCAAATCCCGACGGGTGGTTTCGGGTAGGTAAGTCTGTAAAGTGCCAGCCGAAATATTACGGTTACGCTCAATAATGGAGATTTGCTCGGTGAAATTTTTAAGTTGCCGGATATTGCCGGGCCAACGGTAATTCATGAGTATCTGCCGGGCTTCCTCATCAAGTTCCAAAGCAGGCATACGATATTTTTCAGCAAAATCCGAAGCAAACTTACGGAAAAGCAGCACGATATCCTCTTTCCGTTCGCGAAGAGCCGGCACGGCAATAGGCACGGAATTAAGTCTGTAAAACAAATCCTGCCTGAATTTCCCATGATCAATTGCGCCCTGAACATCTACATTAGTGGCAGCTACTACGCGCACATCTGTTTTCTGGCTTTTCGATGAGCCAACTTTAAAAAACTCACCCGATTCGAGTACTCTGAGTAACCGGACCTGCGTTGATAAAGGTAACTCCGCAACTTCATCAAGAAAAATAGTTCCTCCGTTTGCAACTTCAAAATATCCTTTCCTTGCTTCATGGGCACCGGTAAAAGATCCCTTTTCGTGACCGAAAAGCTCTGAATCAATTGTACCTTCAGGAATTGCACCACAATTTACTGCAATATACGCCCCATGTTTACGTGCACTCATGTGATGTATTATCTGCGGAAATATTTCCTTTCCAACACCACTTTCGCCGGTTATCAATACACTCAGATCAGTGGGAGCTACCTGCCGTGCAATATCAATAGCCCGGTCGAGCAAAGAAGAATTACCAATTATACCAAAACGTTGTTTTACCGAAATTATATCCATCTTTTATGCTTGCCTTTGCGGCTTTAAAGTGCAAAGTTAACACTATTATTACGAAATATCCGGTTGCATTAACGATTTTTGGCAGTATTGCTGACAAAATGGCAAAATCGTGAAATAAAGGTTTATACTATTAACATACAACACTTTTAAGAGAAACTTACAGATTAACTTCCTCAAAACTTATGAAGAGCTGAGCTTAGTTTTTTTTACAGCTTTTTTATGTTAATGCCCTACGGGCAATGTTCCTGATACAGATTTTCTTTTATTGATATTGAAGCACTATGGACTATAGCAGATAGCCAGGTGCTCCAACTATGTTGAACAGCCACTGTTATTCCTACCTCATTA
>JBBSDC010000141.1:0-9840 GCA_038249705.1 Bacteroidales bacterium
GGAAGACCTGGTGAATACAAAAGGACTCGAATGCGGAATGAACGTTGCGAAGTACAAATTAGATAAGGAATAAGCGAAATGAGACATCAGAAATCAATAAACCAGCTGGGACGAACCAGTACTCATCGCAAAGCTATGCTGTCCAATATGGCCAGCTCGCTGATCATGCATAAACGTATCAGTACCACCATCGCCAAAGCAAAGGCACTCCGTGGATATGTAGAACCATTGATCACACGCGCTAAAATAGATTCAACACACTCACGCCGCGTAGTTTTCAGCTACCTGCAGGATAAAGACGCCGTAACTGAGCTGTTCCGCGAGGTATCAGTTAAAGTGGCTGACCGTCCGGGTGGATATGTACGCATACTCAAAACAGGTTTCCGCCTTGGCGATAATGCTGATATGTGTATCATCGAACTGGTCGACTATAACGAAAACCTTTTGACTGTTAAAGATCCAGCTGCTAAAAAAGCTACCCGTCGTCGTAAACCTGCTGCTAAAAAAGCTACTGACGCTCCCGAAACAGTGGTAGCCGAAAAAGCTCCAAAGGCCGAAGCGAAACCAGTGGAAGTTGTAGAAGAAGTGGTGGAAGCACCGGTTGAGGAAGAAACCAAAGATAACGAAGCTGAAACGAAGTAATTAAAAATACAGACAATGAATTAATTGAAAGGATAAAGTGAAGGTTTCTTTGCTTTATCCTTTTATCATTTTTTTTAACGTGTAATTAATAGAACTCTAATTTAATATAGAAAAACTATGAGTCAGATTATTAACATTACAGGCCGTCAGATCCTTGATTCACGCGGCAATCCTACCGTAGAGGTAGATGTGTTTACATCAAACGGCGTTATGGGCCGTGCTGCAGTTCCATCAGGAGCTTCTACAGGAATTCACGAAGCATGCGAACTTCGCGATGGCGATAAAGACATTTATAAAGGAAAGGGTGTTTTGAAAGCTGTTCAAAATGTAAATAAAGTTCTTGCCGAAGAGTTAAAAGGATTTTATGTTACCGAGCAGAATGAGATTGATCAGAAAATGATCGAACTCGACGGTACCCCTAATAAATCGAACCTGGGAGCTAACGCTATTTTAGGTGTTTCATTAGCTGTTGCCAATGCAGCAGCACAGGAATCGAGCAGTTATTTATTCCGTTATGTAGGTGGTGTAAATGCCAATACACTCCCTATCCCGATGATGAATATTATCAACGGCGGATCACACGCCGATAACAGCATCGACTTTCAGGAATTTATGATTATGCCGGTAGGCGCTCCTAATTTCCGCGAAGGCTTACGCATGGGTGCCGAAGTATTTCACAGCCTCGCATCGGTTCTTAAAAAAGGTGGTTACTCAACCAACGTAGGCGACGAAGGCGGATTTGCTCCTAACCTGAAATCGAATGAAGAAGCGCTTACCGTTATTCTACAGGCTATCGAAAAAGCCGGTTACAAACCAGGTAAAGATGTATTTATTGCTCTTGACCCTGCTTCGAGCGAGTATTACCTTGAAGAAGAAAAGATGTACCACCTGAAAAAATCAACCGGAGAAAAACTTACTTCTTCGCAGATGGTGGACTATTGGAAAACATGGATCGATAAATATCCTATTATCTCCATCGAAGACGGTATGGCCGAAGATGATTGGGACGGCTGGAAACTGATGACAGACGTAATGGGTAAAAAAATCCAGCTTGTTGGTGATGATTTGTTTGTTACCAATACCAAACGTCTGCAGATGGGTATTGATAAAGGCGTTGCCAATTCAATTCTGATAAAAGTAAACCAGATTGGTACTTTGACCGAAACTATTGATGCTGTAAATATGGCATACCGCAATTCATATACCGCTGTGATGAGTCATCGTTCGGGCGAAACCGAAGATACCACCATCGCTGACCTTGCAGTAGCTCTCAATACAGGCCTTATTAAAACTGGTTCCGCCAGCCGTACCGATCGTATAGCAAAATACAATCAGTTGCTCCGCATCGAAGAAATTCTCGGAAGCAACGCTCGTTACCTTGGGAAGGATTTCAAGTACGCGAGATAATTACCATTTAAATTAGATTACGAAAAGCCGGTAAGTTATTGCCGGCTTTTTGGTTTACAGAAATGTTGTAACCTTATTTTCATTGATGTAGCATCCAATGAGTTTCAAGGTAGTTTCTTCCCAGTTTTAAATCCTATAAGTGGGCGTTCTTTCTGCTCTAACTCTTGCTGTTTAGTTTCTTCAAACTGTTTCAGGTATTCAAATATTAATTGGATTTGGTTATTATGATCCCCTAGTTTCTTTTCAATTTCCGATTGCCAGCGTAGTAATTCATGAGAATTGTGTAACATTTTTCTTAACATCACAAAAGTGCGCATGATCGCTATGTTTATATCAACAGCCTGTTTGCTTTTTAAAACACTCGAAAGCATAGCTACACCAGTTTCAGTAAAGGCAAAAGGAACTGCACCGCCAAGGTAGCTTTTAGATGGTATCACATTTTGTGATACCAGGGTATTAATTTCATCTTCTGTAAGTTCATACATAAAATCACCGGGAAACCGATCCGCATTTCGTTTTACAGCCTGTTTTAAAGCTCTCGTTTCAATTCCATATAAATCAGCTAAATGAAAGTCGGGTATAACTTTTTCGCCTCTGATAAATAATATTTTACTTGCAATCCGATCTACAGGAATACGTGATCGGTTTTCAGTTAAATCGCTCATAATTATAAGTTATCTGAGCAAAAATACGTTAATTAAAGAATAAAAGTGTAGATAAAGCTCACTTTTATCAGGATAAAATCAGGATAGCCTTATTATTTATCACTTCATAATTTGTTCTGTCACGTGTCTGAAATTAGGACGCGTGCCTACCGAGCGTTCGGGCGAAACCGAAGATACCACTACCGCTGACCTTGCCGTAGCTTTAAATACCGGCCTTATATAAACCGGTTCAGCAAGCCGCACCGACCGTATAGCTAAATACAACCAGTTGCTTCGTATCGAAGAAATCCCTGGAAGCAGCGCACGTTATATAGGGAAAGATTTCAAGTACGCCAGGTAACTAAATGTAAATCATAAATTGAAAAGCCGGTAAGTTTTTACCGGCTTTTTGCGTTATGGAAATGTACCATCCATATTTTTGGCGGTATGAAATCCAATAAATATGGAATTTGAGTCTGAACTACAAAATGTATTTGAGATTTTAACCAGATGATTTTTAATTAGGGTCTGCTGAAAAACATATATATGACCGACATACAGCCAGATAACAATTTATTTATGGAATCAGGTGCATGCTTTTTTTACTACTGTGTAAAATCCTTTGCGCCTTATGATGAATTAGATTTTGAAATCCTGAAGGGATTTAATTTTAATAACCACCAGTGAAACTGGTGGTTACTAAAAAACAAAAAAGCCAGAACCCTGAAGGGGTTCAATATCAGCACAATAAAGATATTCAACCCGCTTCGGGGTTGATCTGCTTGACGACAATAACCTCCGGTTGCACCGGAGGTTATTAAAATTAAACTCCTTCGGAGTTTTTTCAGCAGACCCTAATTATCTTCAGTATTAAAATCCAAAGATGATTTGCTTTCTTCAGGCTTGAAGCTCGAAAATGCCATGTTTTTTAAAAGTTTCAAGTGCTTTTGATTACTAATCCTTGAATACGGGATTATTTTTGTTTCCCCTTTTTCGGAAACACAAGCAACAACTTCCATATTGTTTTCAAATAATGTTCTTCCTACATGGAAATTATTTTCATCATAAAATGTTATCCAGATGTCGGGGGTGAATTTGTATTTTGACATTGAGGTGTTTTCTATTATTGAAAGTTGAGAACAATTTTCTGTCAAAGAGATTTTACTAATTTACAATAGTTTACGTGCATTCATCAGCATAATAAGATGAGTGGCAATCGGAGTTTATATGTTGTACTTAACCACGCGAAAGGATTCGCGCGGTAGCGGAACTTGGTATTTATAAGCAACTATTTTAGGTTATTCATTGATACCTGTCAACCATTCAAGTAACATTTCTTTATTAATAGTATGCCAATCATTGCATACTAAATATAATTCCGAATTGAACTCAAAGTAGTCCTTACTATAATACACGAAACTCTTTACAGGACGAATTTTTTGTTTAACAACTTTACGAGAGTCACCTGTAATTTCAACTAAAATGGGGTAGCTTAATTTGCAGATATTTTTAGTTACCTTTTGGTCGACAAATAGATTAATGAATTCAGTATTTGAAGTTTTCAACTTATCTAAGGTTGCAAAGATAAACTCCTTATTTTTGTCCTTATTTTTATCAATATTTTTATCAATAATAGTTCTTAGGTCCTCTAAAATATCGTAAGGATCTTCAGTCTTTTGGATGTTGTTATCTGCTTGATAATCTGCATTTTTAAGGTAATTAAGTCTATTTTTTTCTAAATAATCTTTAGCAAATTTCTCTTCATTACTAAATTCATCTTTGTTAATTTTTAAACTTAATAAATATTCAGAATCAAATAAATTTTCAAGATCATACAAAAGATAGCAAATAGATTTAGCTTTCATTTTAATTTTTCTAACGATCTCACTATTCTCATCTGGTTTGTCAAGGATGAAAGCTAAATGATTGGGCACTATAACAATATTCCATAGAGAAGTAAAGAACAAAGGATTTTCGGTCTTCCCCCAAATATGAGATATTACATAATTTTTAACATCGCTGATAGCACCTTGACTAACCCTATAACCAATTGCGTCATATATTTCATTTCTTACAAAATAATTCCCATCTTTGTCTATACAAACCTTTATCTTAGTGTCAAAATGAATAAAGTCATTATTTAAAGCGAATTTTATTGCATCTTCTTTATTCTTGAACGATTTTTTACTCCAACCTTTATTAACAGCTTTATTTAAATAACGAAAATATTCTGCCGTCTTCATAGAGTATCGCACAGGCAGCGGCTCTCCATTTTCTTTCTTTTTCAGAAAATCTATAGATCGCTTTTTAACAACTTCGGGATTGAAAAATTCCACACTTTTAAAAAAATGCTCAATAAATTCTGTTTCTGATTTGAAAAGAGATAATAATGGAGCTAATCCATCAACTTTACTACTAATTAAATTTTCGTACCACATAATAGATTGTTTTAATGTTTCTTTGTCTTCAGACAGTTTTCCAATGATTTCTAATTGGTTTTCTTTCAAAAGAAGCAGCCACCAAAGCACGCAATACCAATGAAAAGATTTCGTTCAATCAAAAGCAAATATATAGACTATTAGTTCGGTAATATAGATATGTCACATTTTTATTTTTATTGAAACCACTGGTATCAAACAGCTAGGAGCCTGATTGATTCAATACTTTAAAAATTAAAGTGTTTCCAATATTTTATGTATTTCGATATCGGTAATTGGGTAGATAGAGTTGATAAATTCTCTATCTACTTCCTGGTTTAGGATGGATGCATGTAATACTATTGTATTTATACACCCTTCCAATTTGCGGATATCTGAAATTAAATATTCGGCAATATAACTCAAGCTCTCATCGGATAGGGTAACGTTACTATTTTCAAGCTTTAGTTTTAAGAGCTTGAATTTCAGATCCATTGATGGTTCATGTAATTGAACTATTGCGCCACCCCAAACGCGGGAATTTAGCTTCTTGTTTCTTGAAAATGGCTCAATAAATGGCATGTCAGCAGTAAGAACAATTTGTTTCTGCAGCCCAACAAAATCATCAATAATTTTTACTAATGCTGTGCAGGTCGCATCTTTACCAATCAAATAGTCGATATCATCAATAATGAGTATATCCTGCTTTTTATAAAATTTAAAAAAATCAATTTTATTACTTTGTTGCACAGCGCAATGATAATGCTGGTGGAAGTAGTATCCCGTAGTAATAAAAACATGACACTCCTCGAAGCGTATTTGGAAATCATTGTAAATAGCATTTGATAAGTGTGTTTTACCTGTCCCGATATTGCCAAGAATTAATAATGGATTGTACAACACAATCTCCTCACAGTTAACGGACTGTTGTGATGCGATTTGTGCAACTTTGTTGCAATCACTTTCTATAAAATTATCAAAGGTAAATTTGGAATTAACTGATGTGAAATGGATACGATAAAATTCATCCTTCATGGATAGTCTGCATGGATGTTTGTGCGTTTTCATGAGTTTTTAATTTTAGTTGTTAATGATGCAAAAGTATATCAGCAATGCGCAGCCTAATTGCGCATTAAGATTTACTTTCACTTTTTTTGAATTTAATTTCATTGTAGTATCACTCTTGAGGAATCCCGCATAGTCGAAATTTGCAAAATATATAACGACAAACTGAAACATACCTTCCGCATTCAATAATCGAAAAAGCACACCAACTCATAGAAAAAAGTAGGTTTTCGGTGTACCTATTCCTTGCTAC
Organism: Bacteroidales bacterium; assembly: GCA_038249705.1. Taxonomy (GTDB): domain Bacteria; phylum Bacteroidota; class Bacteroidia; order Bacteroidales; family UBA4417; genus UBA4417. The sequence continues at coordinate 6,429 of JBBSDC010000141.1, forward strand.
CCAATGCAATTATGACCTCCGTATCTACTTTAATTCCGCAAATACTGGCTAATTTACCACGGTTCATTGCGAGTTGCAAAAATCCATTGGATGCGAATAATGCGCATTGTTCACCGTCAGAAACATCATCGTAGGCACTTACTAATGGATACACAAGTTGTTTGCAGGCAACTTTTATATATTTCGTACCAAAGCATTCGTTCACAAACCGCACGGAAACGTTTAAAAATACATTTTCGTAATTGTCAATATGAGTAACCTTGCCATATATCGTTTTTCCATCGAAATGTGGCTGCATCAAGTTTGTGGTATTGAGGAACTGCAATGGGTCGCCAAGTTCGTCCATACTGATGCCATTAGCCAGTAAGGCCGCCACTTTTACAAATCGGTCGCGGACCGGAGACGTAAAATAGCCCGAATCCTGCATTACAGAAATAGCAATAATTTTCTCGGGTTCCTTATCCAGTATAATGGAGATAAGCCCTGTATCGGCACCTATAAAATAATGCCCTTCTGATTTTACGATCACATGCGAATGCCTATCCGATTCAATGGAGGCGACACCAATAATATGAATGGTTCCCGGCGGAAAATTTCGCCATGTGTCGCGCATCACTAAAGCAGCATGCCTGATATCCAGCAAGCTGATTGTATGCGAAATATCGACTATTACTGCGTCAGGTAGCCGGCTGAGGATTGCTCCCTTTACCGATGCCACATAATGGTCGGTGAGTCCCCAGTCGCTGAGTAATGTAATAATCGGCATGATTAAAATTCTAATATTTAGGGTTCACTTTGGCTACTAATCAGCAAAAGGGCAAAAATAAACCAGCCATATGCAAACTGATTGCGCATTAATATTTACTTTTACTTTTTTTTAAAATATAATCTTAATTAGCATGACAGTTCAGGAACGCCGGATCAGAGAAATTTGCAGAATCTTAAACAACAAACAGAATAAAATAGACCGTATTGATGCTATTAAGGAGTTATTGGAAGCTCGAGATATTAAAGTTTCGCGAAAAACCATTCAAAATGACATTGCATACTTACGAAATATTGAAGCCCCGATCCCTGCAAATGCCGGGAAAGGCAACATTGCGTTTAATTTTGAAATACCTTACTCTTATGAACTGGAAGGCTTGTTGAGCTATCAGGAAAAAGAATCCCTGGAGCTGGTCCGGAGTCTGATGGAACAATATTGTGAAATACAAGAGTTTGAGAACTTGCGCCTTGCAATTAACAAAGTGCTGGGAAGTATTAATTATGAACCAGAATCGTTTGTGCAACCAGAAATAAAACCATTGCGAAAGGGCTTTCAATATTTTAAAACCTTATACACAGCCATTAAAAACGAAACATTGGTTGATATCATGTATTTCGCTAATTATGAGCCTAAAGCAAAGCCATACACAATTGAACCTTTACTGCTTAAAGAATCGTCGGGAATGTGGTACTGTATAGGCAGAGTTAACAATTCACATTTGCGAACATTCAGTATTGATCGAATAACAAGGCTTGAGATTTCTACAAAAACAAAATCCGACAAAAGCTTGGAAAATGAATCTGGTTTATATGATTATCAATATGTTTTTGGAATTGTTAAACCTGAGAATATTAACAAGCCAACAGTTCTGAAAATCGCTTTCGAAAAGTCATTAGGCGAAATGTTGGAAAACAGGCCGCTCCATCCCACTCAAGTGGTTATTGACGGTAACGAGAAAGAAATAATTATGCAATATGAAGTATTATATTCACTTGACCAGGATAAACGGATTATGAGAGAACTCCACCGGGAACTTTGTAAATATGCCGGCAGTCTTCGTATTATTGAACCGGTTGAGCTTCGGAATGAAATATATTCAATGCTAAAGGAAGGTCTTGAGTTGAATAGTTAAGATTGTGTTCATTCATTAAACGCATAATTTACTCGTTATATACATTAATTACAGGATAAAAGTGTATTTCAAACACACTTATATCAAGATAAGATTGCGATCGTTATATTCACAATCCATTCAGAAATTGTTCAGGCACTCAATCTTCCGAAAAAAAACATTTGTTTTCTTAGCTTGTTTAGCTTTATTGTTGCCGAAATGCCTCTGAAAACAATACGCGCTTTCCGTGCACGGGTATTATAGCCGAAACCGGCAAACTGATAAAAAGAAAAACCAATTATATGAATTAATCTTAAACCTGAAAAAATGAAAAAATTTCGAGATTACTTCATTAAAACGGATATACTTTCTTTACTTTTTCTCATCTTGATTTTTGCTTCCTGTAATACTAACAAGCAAGTATCGGATTACCCTGATTTTAAAACTTTTGATCAAAAGAAATATGTACTTCAGGCAAAAGGAATAAATACGCAATCCCGCCAAAAGTATGTAGGCCAATCTGATGTTGATAACATTCCTCAGAATGTTATTAATGAAAAAGAGATATTTTCTCTGAATACCAAAGCTATACAGCTTAGTGAATTGGTTTCTAAAAGTTATTTGAGGGAAATTATTCGTAAGCCTGAATTGCAAATATCAAAGAATAACCCGAGTTCCCTGTTGGCATCCCTGTCATTTGAACCTTTAAGTACTGCGTTTTCATTTTATCCGGATACAAACAAACTAAACAATACACAAGCTATTGACTCCAATTCAAAAGTAAATACGCAATCACCTGCACCTGCTGTGGTAAATGATAATAGCAGTAGTGTGAGAAAAGAAAAAAACACAACAACATATGCCTATATTTCCCTTATAGCTGCTTTGCTCAGCATCCCAATAATTTTCATCTTTCCTGGCCTATTCTTTTTGTTTGCTATAGCTGCTATAGTATTTGGAGCTTTAGGCTTAAAATCATCCAAACGAAAATTGGCTATTGCGGGAATGATCATTGGGATTGTTACTTTATCATTGCTTCTGCTTACAGCACTGATTTTCTTTCTCGGTGGTCCTATTGTATTGACGTAATAAAAAAGCAATCATTATCTTTCAATCAGGTTTCTTATTATAACCAGGCGTTAAACGATCTTCTGTTTTACGACAACTGATAATTTTCCAAACAAAAAAAGGCAATTGAAAAAAATATGCCATGTGAATAAAATGAATATCTTTGACATAACCGTTTTATAGTTGCATAGAAGATAAACATTGATCATTTATGGGTTTTATACTTTCTCAAGTAAATAATCATGCCACAGGAAATTGAACGAAAATTCCTCGTACAGGGCGATTTTAAGCAACATTCAGAGTCTTCGAAGAGGATAACTCAGGGATATTTGTCATCAGTTCCTGAGCGTGTTGTCAGGATTCGCATTTATGGCGACAAAGCATTTTTAACTATCAAAGGGATTACCAATGATTCCGGTATTAGCCGTTATGAGTGGGAAAAGGAAATTCCTGTTGCCGAAGCCCAC
>JBBSDC010000142.1:0-9769 GCA_038249705.1 Bacteroidales bacterium
GTTCCGATGATGAATATGCAACATTAGGACCTGAAATCTGTCAGAAACTGAAAGCGGCCAACAAGGAACTTATCCTTGTGGTTGCAGGGTATCCGAAAGATATCCTCGATACCTTGAAGCAAGCCGGTGTGGAAGAATTCATTCATGTCCGCAGCAACCTACTCGAAACATTGGAAAAATTTCAGGAAAAACTTGGCATTTTCTAATCTGAGTATATATATTAAAATAACTTAGAAATCACAAAATCCCTCATCCTACGATGCGTCCCGATTTTAAAAATATTGATATAAAAAGTGGCCTTTCCAAACCGGTCACCAGTCCGCTTTCAGCACAAACTGAATGGATGACAAACGAACAGATAGCTGTAAAACCAATTTATACCCGTGGCGACCTGGCTGGGATGGAACACCTCAACTACGCTGCCGGTCTTCCGCCATTCCTGCGTGGTCCTTACAGCACCATGTATGTGATGAAACCATGGACAATCCGCCAGTATGCCGGGTTTTCAACTGCTGAAGAATCCAATGCTTTTTACCGCCGCAACCTTGCTGCGGGCCAGATGGGGCTTTCCGTAGCTTTCGACCTTGCCACGCACCGTGGATACGATAGCGATCACGAACGTGTATTAGGTGATGTTGGGAAAGCAGGTGTTGCTATCGATTCCATTTTGGACATGAAGATTCTTTTCGATCAGATTCCTCTGGATAAAATGTCGGTTTCGATGACCATGAACGGAGCAGTACTTCCGGTACTTGCCTTTTATATTGTGGCAGCCGAAGAACAAGGCGTTCCGATGGAAAAACTGAGTGGCACCATCCAGAATGATATTCTTAAGGAATTCATGGTGCGTAACACCTATATTTATCCGCCTGCGCCGAGTATGCAAATTATAGCCGATATTTTTGAGTTCACTTCAAAAAACATGAAGAAATTCAACTCCATAAGTATCAGCGGTTACCATATGCAGGAAGCAGGAGCTACAGCTGATATCGAACTTGCCTACACACTCGCCGATGGTTTGGAATATCTACGCAAAGGAATTGCCGCCGGAATTCCGGTTGATGCTTTTGCACCAAGGCTTTCATTTTTCTGGGCAATTGGCATGAACCATTTTATGGAAATTGCAAAAATGCGTGCCGGTAGAATGCTTTGGGCTAAAATCGTTCAGCAGTTTAATCCCAAAGATCCAAAATCGCTTGCACTGCGAACACATTCCCAAACTTCGGGCTGGAGTTTGACAGAACAGGATCCATATAACAATATTACACGTACCTGCGTTGAAGCTTTGGCTGCAGCACTTGGTCACACTCAATCGCTGCACACCAATGCTTTAGACGAAGCCATTGCATTGCCAACCGATTTTTCGGCCCGCATTGCCCGTAACACTCAGATTTATCTGCAGGAAGAAACCAATATTTGTAAAGCCGTTGACCCATGGGCTGGCTCGTACTACATTGAAACACTTACCAATGACCTGGCTCATAACGCATGGAAATTGATTCAGGAAGTAGAAGAGCTTGGCGGTATGTCCAAAGCCATTGAAACAGGTATTCCAAAAATGCGTATCGAAGAAGCTTCGGCCCGCAAACAGGCAAAAATTGATGCAGGCAGAGATACTATTGTAGGTATCAACAAATATCGCCTTGCAAAAGAGGATCCTATTGATATACTGGAAGTTGACAACACGGCAGTACGTATTTCGCAAATAAAACGACTTGATAAACTACGTGCCGAACGTAATAATGACGAAGTACAGCTGGCTTTGGATGCACTTACACGCTGTGCCGAAACAAAAGAAGGAAACTTGCTGGAACTTGCCATTGATGCTGCCCGCAAACGAGCTTCTTTAGGAGAAATTTCGAGTGCATTGGAAAAAATTTATGGAAGGTACAAAGCCGTGATAAGATCAATATCAGGAGTTTACTCCTCCGAAAGCCAGGGCGATGAGCAGTACATGAAAGCCTGTAAAATGGCCGATGAATTTGCAGCTCTCGATGGACGCCGCCCACGAATTATGATTGCCAAGATGGGTCAGGATGGTCACGACCGTGGTGCTAAAGTAGTAGCCACAGGCTATGCCGATATAGGGTTCGATGTGGATATGGGACCATTGTTCCAAACTCCGGCCGAAGCTGCAAAGCAAGCTGTTGAAAACGATGTACATGTACTCGGTGTATCTAGCCTGGCCGCTGGCCATAAAACATTGGTTCCACAGGTTATAGAAGAACTGAAAAAACTAGGCCGCGAAGATATTATGGTCATTGTTGGAGGTGTAATTCCTTCGCAGGATTATGATTATTTATATAAAGCCGGAGCTGTAGCAATTTTCGGCCCTGGTACAAAAATACCTGCTGCGGCCATTCAAATGCTGGAAATATTGATCAGTAGCAGGAAATAATATTGAATTAATCACATTAAAGATTTGCTATAGAAAGCTAATTCCATCTTGAGTTGAAGTGGGTTTAGATTTTTTATAAAGAATCAATCGAGAGAATTGAGAAAAGATGAGAGGATTTATATTAGTCCTTATTTCTACTTTATTAAAATGAAAAATCAACATGTTTTTACCCTTGATCCCTGAAGGGAACATGTTGATTTTTTATTTTTACACTATTAAGTGCATTATCAAAAGGCTTAAATAGATTCTATTCTGGTAAAGTAGAATTAATAATTTATTAACAACTGTTTTAACTTTATTCTTTTCATTCACTTTACATTCCCAGACAGTAATGATTTGCCAGCCTTGTTTTTTTTTTGAGCAAACTCCGATTTTTTGAATCTCTAATTTTATTAGCATATATCTTGTTTTCCCAAAAAGGGATGTTTGATTTTGGCATTCTTGCTAGTTTGCATCCTTTGGAGGAGTGTCCATGCCAAAAACACCCATTAACGAATATAACAGTATTATATTTTTTAAAAACTGTATCAGGGTTTCCTTGAATACTTTTTTGATGAATTCGATACCTGAATTCACAAGCAAACAAATATTGCCTGGCAAACGTTTTCGGTTTTGTGTTTTTGGAGTGAACCTTATTCATTACCTCACTCCGTTTCAGACTAGTCAATGTATCAACTATAATATATTCTTACTTCGATACGGTGCTTACTTTGTCTTAGCCGGATACCTCGCTAAAAATACAAATCCATTCTTTTTGCATAAAACCGTCATGGCGGGAATTATGTGCTTCCATTCCTTGTAATGTGGTTCTTTTAAAACAAGGTAAAATGGCCGGTCGATATTGCCTGTCAGCAACCACATGGGGCGGGCGGAATCATCGGGCATTTTTTGAGTGTAAAAAAGCGGCGCATAACTGAAATATCCCGAATTAAGCACATAACACTTTTCGTTTGATTTCGATATATAGAAATCGATAACTGCACGCTGCGAATATTTTTCAATCCTGTAGGGGAATATTATGATTATCAAGGCAATAAAAATTGTGGTAGAACCGAAAAGCACTTTCAGTGCTTTGCTGATTTCCAGCTTTTTTACCAGAATTACAGCATAAACCACAGCAGATAAGAGGAACAAACCCAAAAGCCATTCGAAACCAGTCCATTTTACATCCGCCTGCAGGTTGGCAACAGCAAAATCATCTTTAATAATTCCTGAATCCAAAATTTTCCCTTTAAATTTCTCAACCAATGGTAGCGCGGAAACCACAATCGCAAAAAGCGAAGCAAATGCTATCAGAGTCACATTGAGCCATTTGCGCCAACGTAATGTTCCGTTCAGCAAATCATTTATTGACACCGCTGCCACAAATGTGAGCGGAAAATAAGCCAGAGAACTATAATGTATGATCTTGGTTTTAACAATAGTAAAAAGAATAAGCACAACCCAAAACATTACCAGCATAATGCCATGAAACTGGCGCTGTTGATCCGATTGGCCATTAACCCTTCGGAACCTCATCAATGCAAATAACGAAGCAGGAAAAACACCGATAAGCAAAACAATAAAATGGTAACTCCAATGCCCGCCATGCCCTGCATCGGGGATAGTAAACAAACGTACCTGGTAAAGAATAAATTTCATCACCATATCGGCATTGCCATTCAATATTTGAGCCAGGAACCACGAACCACCAATGAGCAGCGTAAACAAAAGAAACACAGCTATATCGCTAAGCCTTATTTTATAATCAGGCAAGAATTTAAACAGGCGCGGACTTATTCCAACTAAGCGGATAAGGTCGTTAAGGTAAGCGATTCCGGCAACTAAACCAACAATAAGCAAGGCTGTTGGCCCTTTGGTAAGTATTGCCAGGCCGGTAAAACCACCCCATAATGCTGAGTTTATAAATTTTGATCTGCCTGTTGATTGTTCCTCAGCCGCATTCAGTCTTACAAAGAACCAGATTGACAGGAATATAAGCAAGTTGAACCACGGATCAATTATTCCTGACCGAAAATAAAAATGTGGCAGAATACTTCCGGTGTACACCAATACCCAGATGAGTCCGAAACGGATATCAAAAAGCTTTTTACCAATATTAAAAATGACAAGTAACGAAAGTATTCCACATATTGCATTCGGGAAACGGGCAGCGAACTCACTGATACCAAATGCTTTCATACTTAAAACCTGTAACCAGATAAAAAGCGGTGGTTTTTCCCAAAAAGGCTTGAAATTGATCTGAACATTCAGATAATCATTACTCACTATCATTTCGCGGGCGCATTCGGCGAAATTGATTTCGTCCCAATCGAAAAGATGCACGCCCCCGGCAAACGGAATAAAAAGCAAAGCTGCAATCAATGCAATAACTACCTGTATCGGCAAACTATTTAAGGATCTGATTTTTTTCAATGAAGTGATTTTCACCAAAAGTATAAAAACATTCGAAATAGTCAAAAATCAGCTTCAATTATGCCGATAATAAAACTCAAACGCTGCAAATGTTTAGAAATATATTCATCCTTACTTTTGTAGTTATATTTTTCTTAGATTTACGCTGTCAATCACGAAAAGTCAATTAAAAAGGAATAAGAGTTTACCTGGATCTGCAACATTTTTTGCATAATCAGTAATCATATGGATTTCAATGGCATCAGGTGAATCCTCAATAAAATCGTTTCCATTTATTTTTATGCGTCGAAACAGCTAAGTGGGATTCCTGATAACACCGATCAAAACAAAGAAATGAAAAAAAAACCACAATTCTGGGGGCACTGGCTTTACAGAATAATATATGCGTATTCGAGTATAATACACAGACTCTATTACAGGAAGATCACGGTTGTGGGACTCGAAAAAATTCCCGCAGACACACCCGTACTTTTTGCACCAAACCACCAGAATGCGCTTATGGATGCCCTTGCAGTATTGTTTGCAGCGCGCAAACCGGTTGGATTTTTAGGCCGCGCAGATATTTTTAAAAAACCTGCTATTGCAAAAACGCTTAACCTGATTAAAATCCTGCCGATATACAGGATCCGCGACGGAGTTGAAATGTTAGAGCGCAATCAGGAAGTATTCAACAATACCATCGAGGTATTAAATTCGAACACGCCAATATGTATTCTGCCCGAAGGAAACCATGAAGGGAAGAAGCAGTTACGTTCACTTAAAAAAGGAATTTTCCGTATCGCTTTTCAGGCTGAAGCCAGTACTGATTTTAAACTGAATTTGCATATTATTCCGGTCGGGATCGACTATTCCGATTATTTTAATCCCGGTTCGGATCTGATTGTCGTATTCGGGAAACCAATAAAAGTAGCCGACTATGCCACGCAATATCGTGAAAACGAGCAAAAAACAGTTCATAACCTGATGGACTTACTTGCCGAAAGTATGCGAAATGTTATGATCCACATTCCGGAAGAAAATTATGAGCTTATTTACACTATAAGTGAGATTTACGAACCCAATGTTTGGGACACCTGTAATGTAAAAAGGCATCCTTTCAACAAACTCACAATACGGCAATATATAGTTCATAAAGCTACTGAGGCATTTTCGCAATATCCCGAAAAAGCTGCTGAGCTGAAACGCGAACTTATTGTTTACAATAAAACATTAAATAAAAAGGGATTAAAAGATTGCGATCTTCAGCAAAAAGCACCTCTTGGCTTGCCTGTTCTCCTTGAACTTGCCTTCACTATTTTATTGCTGCCTATGCATTTGTATGGAATGATACTGAACTATCTTCCATATAAGATACCGGTTTGGCTTGCGGCCAAAATTCTGGACAAACATTTTAAAAGTTCGGTACAATTTGGGATCAGCCTGCTGCTGTTCCCTGTATATTACCTTATTATACTTACAGCTTTTGGCATATTCACCGAAGGATCTCTGTTCATATTGTTATTTGGGCTTAGCCTGCCGGTGACAGGCCTGTTCGCATTTTACAATTACAAAAACATGCTCCTGTTAGCAGGCAAATTGAGGCTTTACGCACTTCGTCTAACAAATATCGAAGAGTATAAATCGATTTATAATGAACGAATCCATCTTATCGACCTGATAAAAAACGTAATAAACAACTAACCTATGAGAAAATCCTTACTGTTACTTTTTACTCTTTCGGGAATGATGCTTTTGCATTTGTCAGCATCAGCCCAGGAAGAAAAAGCTAAAAAAGAAGCTAAAATCCCAACCGGCTTTTCATTCGGGGCATTACCAACTATCTCGTTCGATGCAGATATGGGATTTCAGTATGGTGGACTTGTGAATCTTTACGATTATGGTGATGGATCAAAGTATCCTTCCTACAGGCAAATGATGAAAGTGGAGATTTCGCGATACACCAGGGGTTCAGGTACAAATCAATTGTTTTACGATGCAAGAAACCTCCTGCCTAATAATCTTCGCTTAATTGCTGACCTCAGTTATCTCACCGAAAAATCGCTCGATTTTTATGGGTTTAACGGGTATCAAAGCCGGTTCTCAACAGATTTTACTGATGAAGAATCAAGCGATTATATTACCCGCGTTTTTTATCGGGATTTACGAAAGATGTTCCGTTTCACTGTTGACCTTCAGGGGCCACTGGCAGGAGAAAACTTACGCTGGCTTGGAGGCATCGGCATCATGAATATGAAAGCCGGTCGTGTTGATTTTGAGGCTATTAATAAAGGGAAAGATGAAGAAGATAAACTTACTGACACCACAACGCTTTTTGATAATTATGTAAGTTGGGGCATAATTAGTGAAGCCGAAAAAGATGGCGGGAACGCAAATTTCCTTAAAGCAGGTATTATTTACGATACACGCGATAACGAAGCCAATCCTATGAAAGGGATGTGGAGCGAAGCGCTAATTACCTATGCTCCCGGATTCCTTTTTAATCCTGAATTTTCGTACGCCAAACTGGTTTTGATTCACAGGCAGTATTTTACTATTCTCGAAGACCGCCTCTCATTTGCTTATCGCATTGGTTACCAAGGAACTATCGGTGGCGAGGCACCCTTTTTTATGCAACCGTATATGCTGAGTTCCTATTCCTCTATTACTAAAACAGATGGGCTCGGAGGAGCCAAAACCTTACGTGGCATCATGCGCGATCGTATTGTTGGCGATGGTATTGCTTATAGCAACCTCGAAGTACGATGGAAATTTCTTAAAACGCGCTTGGGAAAACAAAACCTGTATTTTGCACTGAATGGTTTCTCCGATTTTGGAATGGTGGTACAGCAGGTGAAATTCGATAAATCAAAAATCAGTGATTCCGATCAGAAAAAATATTTTGATTTTTCGTACGAAAACGACAAAATTCATCCGAGCCTGGGAGCCGGATTGCGTATTGCACTGAATGAAAATTTTATACTTGCCATTGATTATGGTTTCGCAATGAACAAACAGGATGGCGCCAAAGGTTTATATATCAATATCGGGAATCTGTTTTAGTCCTTTCGCTGTAATCGAAAAAGCCCCGGAATGCTAACATTCAGGGGCTTTTTTATTAATAAGTCTTTGATCTTGTTTTAGAAATCGATATTGGGTTGTACGTGTAATTGCATAGTATTGAGTTCCAGTGCGAGTAAATTGCCATACCCGGGTTTATCCGTAATATAAACCCCGTTATCGAGATCAATAAAACGAAATGAATTCGAATTAATAGATTGGTGAATAAATTCGAGCGAAACCGGAACATGCCCGTGAATAATTTTTTGGTTACGCAGTTTTTTAGTATCAATCTTGTATTCGCGGATCCACATCATGGATTGGGTATCGCTGAAAATATCATCCTTTTCGAAATTAAAACCGGCATGTACGATCAGGAAATTCCTCCATTTCAGGTAAAATTCAAGCGATTCGATCCAATCAATATATTTTTCAGGTATTTGAGTAACATCTGATGTTTCGAAACTTTTAAGTGTTTGCTCACCGCCATGCAACATCCATTCTTTAAATGTGGCCGATTTCATTCGGAACATTTTCCGCCATCCGGATTTATCTTCTTCATCGCGATACACTTTAGCCATATAATCTTCGTGATTGCCTTTAATCACAGTAGTTTTGATGCCATCATCATTCAGTTTCATGATATAGTCCAAAACTCCTTTGCTGTCGGGGCCACGATCAATTAAATCGCCAAGAAAAATAAGAGCATCATCTTTCCGCAACTCAATCAAATCGCCGATAAGGGCCCGGAGAGTAAGCAAGCAACCATGTACATCAGGAATTACCCAGGTTCTCATAATACAAATATAAAAAAACTCCCTTAACGGGAAGTAAAGGGAGCTGAGTATTCTATTTTTTAGATTTTCCCTGGTTGGCAACTTCGTCCATCAGTTTCTTGATGGTTTCCGGATCGCCAAGGAAATAATCTTTAATAAAATTCAAATCATCATCAAATTCGAAAACATAAGGAATTCCGGTAGGCAGGTTCAGGCTAACGATATCTTTATCACTGATTCCTTTAACATGTTTTATAACAGCGCGAAGACTGTTACCATGTGCAGCAACCAAAATCTGGTCGTGCTTGCGAAGCGATTCACGGATTTCATTTTCCCAGTAAGGAACCATACGGTCGACCGTATCTTTGAGCGATTCGGTAACAGGAGCTTGGTTGCCGATTGCAGCATATTTCGGATCGAGGCGTGGATTGCGCGTATCGTCGGCAGCGAGTTCAGCAGGCGGGATATCATAGCTGCGACGCCATACAAGTACCTGCTCATCGCCATATTTCTCAGCGGTTTCGGCTTTATTTAGTCCTTGCAGATTACCATAATGTTTTTCATTCAAACGCCAGCTTTTATTCACATCTATCCACAGCAGATCCATTTCTTCCAAAACAAGATTAAGTGTTTTGATAGCTCTTTTGAGGTAGGATGTGTATGCAAGGCGGAAATCAAAGCCATTTTCCTTTAACACTTTTCCTGCTTCGGAGGCTTCTTTAATGCCACGTTCCGAAAGATCAACATCTGTCCAGCCGGTAAAACGGTTTTCTTTGTTCCATGTGCTTTCGCCATGGCGAAGAAGTACTAATTTTTTCATTGCGTTATGATTATTAATGATATAAATATCTGATTGTCAGCAAAATTAAGAGTCCTAAAGTATTTTACAAATGTAGGACTTCCTGCCAATTTGCACAACTACAATTTTAGAGATTTTAATAAAGTATGTTAAAGTTTATATTTACAAATGCCTGGCAACATTTTTATGGAAATTCTGCATCCAAAAGTATTATCCACATTCTTTCAGAAAAACCACACATCATATCGGGAATCAAAACAGGAACCTGAATTTTAGCTTCTTCAACCCAAATTCAGCATTTGAAAATGACCAATCGACAAAGTAAATCTAATCAAGGTCATGTAA
>JBBSDC010000143.1:0-9733 GCA_038249705.1 Bacteroidales bacterium
GAACCAGGTGTTTTTCCGATTAAACTCGTTGCCAAACCAGGCATTCATCCCCGGATTTTTATCCTCATAAGGCTGAGTAATGTAAACGTGCAACAGCGTATTGTTGATCCCTTCGGCAAAGAAACGGTCACCACGTTGTTTGATGGTACCCGGATGCCGGCTGAAAGACGCACCTGCGCAGGTATTTGATTCGGCCGAGATTTTTGTCTTTCCGTATATGTGACCAGCTGAAGTTGCTGCACGGTTTTCGATATCACCCAATTCGCCTTCGCTCCAGAATTCGCCGCCAATTTCGTCCGACTGTCCTCCATACATCAGGAATTCGCCCGGGAAACCCCAGTGTCCATAACATTCGAGCCATGTTCTCAATCCGTATTTGTGACTGATTTCACGCAGCCCGGCAACATAATCGTATGCCACTTTGTCGGCAACCATGCGCCGCATGTCCCAAAGAAAACGGTCGGACGACTGCTGACTGTTTACTACCATTCCCTTGTAAACAGGAAGATAGGGAATCGCGTCGTATCCGTATTTTTGTTTAAATTCTTCTAGGAAACCATCGGTAAAATTCTGTCCTCCTGTTTCGTAGCTATCCTGAACTACTACTTTAAAACACTTACGGTCGGCTTCGGGAATACGTTTCAAAATTTCGCCCATGTGGCCGTCAAAATGATTCTGAGTATGTTTTTTACTCATTTTATCCACTTCATAACCGGTGGCTTCTGGCGATGCCGGGCCATTGGTTGTTCCGGTTGGCGTCATCCCGGTGCGGAGGATCACCCAATCACCTGCCGGAACATCCCAGTTCAGTGTACCATCAGCTGTGAGGTATTGTGAAATATCTATCACTTTTGAACCATCAATCACTGTTGCCTGGTTATCAACTTCGGGTTGAGGTGGCCATTGGTATTCGTGCCAGTAAGGCAGTGGAGTCTGGAACATTTTGGCCAGTGTTTTTTCGGCATAACGTTCAACCCGAGGTGCCGCAGCAAGAGTAACTTCAGCCAAACCGCTTTTGGGAGTTGCATTTTTTATGATCAGGCGGAAACTGCTGGCTGTAGTTGCAGGAAATGAAATCACTACCGGAGCATATGGCTCAAAACCAACATTCAGCGCCGGATTGGATCTGTTGAGCTCAAATTCGGAAAGCGTAACGTATTGTCCACTGGCTGATTTGGCCTGAAACAGTGCAGTTGCCAGCATTGGATTCTCTGTAGTGCGAATAGACAGGCTTCGGGCAGTAAAGGGATTATTTGCTTCGAAGTTGATTGTAAATTCTTTATCTGCCGGGAAAATGATTCCTGATTTTTTATCACCATCGGAAATTTTCACCAGTCCCTGAACATTTGGAATTGAGGTAATTTTACTGTTCTGGCTGTTTAACACAAGTTGATCATCCATTGGGGCCGGATAAGCAATCAGTTTCACATCCTGGAAGATTTCGATTGGCTTTTTTAGCTTTTGAGAAAACTTTTGAGGACCTCGTACACGCGTTTCCGATGAAATAAGGTAGCGCATGGCTTCGTCAGAACTTACCCATGGGCCGCCCGACTGGCTCCAACCTGGTGAGTTGAAGATTCCGATTTCGATATTGAGTTGCGTAGCTGTTTTTAGTGCAGCATGAAGTATCTTCCACCACTCTTCACTAAGCATTTTTACTTTTCCGTAAGGAACATCACTTAATCCGATATTACCAATAAATGCCCGGTTTATGCCAGCTTCTTTCATCGAATGAAGATCTTTCACCACTCCCTCTTCGGAGATATTATCCGAAATCCAGTACCAGTAAACGCTGGTTAGAATGGTGTCTGGTGGAGTCATAAATCCCTCAGCCAGTTTTTCTTGTGAAATTTGAGATTTTTTACTTGTTGGTTGTGTGTTACATGCTACGACACAAAATGCAAGCATTATTAGGATAGTGATTGATTTTATTGTGTTTTTCATTTTGTTACAGTATTTCTTAATTTTCTGATACATTCGTATTGAACCAATCGAGTCTAAGTAATTCTTCCCCTGTGCCTTTAAAAACAAAATACAAGTCCTTGGTACGAGCACTTTTCTTTAACTTGCATGAAATGGTTTTGTAACTCGTCCAACCACCCGTATTGTGGATTTTGCACAGTCCCAGTAATTCGCCTTTTGGACTACCTAGTCTTACTTCAATTTTTCCGCCTTTAGTATTTGCAGAAGAAACATGGAAGCTTAACACAGATTTAGAACTAAGATTTTGTACCTTGGGGAAATGCAGATATGAATTGTTTGTGATATTTCGGATTTCAAACCCTGATGTATTTTCACGCTTTACTAGACCATCAGAAGCTGCAAAATACCATTCGGCTTGTATTTTCTCCCACCTGGCATCGTATTGTCCAACACCCAAATTGGCGTTTGAAATAAAGTCGTCCGTTATGATATCACCATTATCTTTGTAATACGCATAAGTAATCTTTGTGGTACGATAGAAAGGGTCTTCCCAGTTTTCGCGCAAACCATAGGAGTGGAAAGTTTGGTTATGCCAGTCAAAAAAGCTACCATGGTCGGACCATACTTTTGTATATTGCCCCCTATAAGTGTATGGGCCATAGGGATTGTTTGAAGTGGCATATTGCGCGCCGTGGGAGTTAAGGTAATATATACCGTTGTGCTTGTGAATGTCGATAGCATCGTTTTTCCAGCCATTTTCTATCACTATCTTACGTGGCTCTTCGGCCAGAGAAATCATATCGTCATTTAGCCGCGCCATATAATAATCCTGCCCTATTACAGTAAATCCCCAAAGTATATAAGGTGTGCGTCCTGGGTCATCGTCAATAAAAACTGCAGCATCGTAATCGGCTGTTGGAGTAAGGTTTTCAGCAAGCAATGGCTTTCCCAATGCATCAACGTAAGGTCCTTTAGGGTTATTACTCACAGCCACTCCTGTTTGTTTTTGCTGTTGCGAAAAATAGAAATAATACTTCCCGTTTCGGGTAGCTCCCTCCGGAGCATAACATTCGTGCCAGGGGCCGATAAAAGTGTCTTCCGGTTTTAGCACAAACTCTTTTTCCCAGTTTACCAAATCATTAGATGAAAACAGTTGCCAATCCATCATTTTGTATATAGGCTGACCTTTCCCATAATCATGGCTGGAAAACAGATATGCTGTATCATTAAAAATACAGATATGGGGGTCACAAATTCCTTGGTTTTTAATAATAGCATTGTCTAATGGGTCCTGCTGTGCATTTACAGTAATAGATGTAAAAAATGCGATAAAACATACAATAATTGTAATTTTTGAGAATTTCATAATTTCCTATTTAGAATATCTAACTTATTTATTATTAATAAACTGAAACCAATCTACTTTAAATAGTTCTTCGTCTTCACCGATAAATCGCAGCCATAAGGCATGAACTCCATATACATCACTAATCTTTGCTGAAAGACTCACCCAGGATTCACCATAACCGTTTCCAGGTACACCAATAGAGCCAATGGATGCCTCCCAGCTATTATCAACTGTGAAATCAATCTTGCCTGGATTTTCCCCTGGAGCTAAAGTGATTGTTATCATTTTTGTGTTTGTGTCAAAATCAAAATACTTGTAGGCGGAAGCATCTGTATTTGAGTTAAAATTTCATTGTCTGATTCCACTGGAACTTTTACAGCGGCCATGTATTTCATGGTCAAAATATTTCCAGTTGATTTGATATAAAAGGTACTACTATCCTACTGAACTTTGAAACCAGTAATAAGCAGGAGAATAAAAGCAAGAATAAAATTGACTATCCTATGAAGGCGCATTTTCATATTGGAGTATGGCTCAGTACCAATCATTCTTAAGCTTTTTTTGCTGGCTGATGCTTCAGTATTCTCATCTATAAGCTGATATCTGGTCAAATCGACCTGTAACCAGAATGGAAACCAGATGCACCATTCCTGAAGCACATAACGGGATAAAGAAACCCGTTTAATCCGATATTTCTTTAATTTTTTATTCATGATTGAAGAAATTAATCAGTTCATAAAAAGCTTTAACCAATACATGCAAAGCTATGTGGTACAGCTGTATTGATAATTGGAGATAATGGATCTGTTGATTTAACTTTTTTAAGCGGACAAACAACAACTATTCAAATGTGTGTAAAAAGTATTTTACAACTGATTGAAAAGTGTTTTTGTTAGTAAATAAACAACCTGAAAAAATACAGGAGAGGAATTCCTCTCCTGTATGTTCGACAAAATTTACTATTTAAAACCCCTGAAAATAAATAGTCCTGTCATGGCTGCTTATTTTTTTACGAATTTCCGGGTGTAGGTTTCACCTGTTTTAGAAACTCCCTTTAATAAATAAACGCCAGGTTTCAGAGTAGATATATTAATATCCCTGGACCGTGAATTTTGCATTTCAATTTTCTTAAGGAATTTTCCATTAACATCATAAATATCCAGCGTTTTCAGCGCATTCGTACTGTTAACCGTTAGGATGTCATTAACAGGATTAGGATAAGTGTTTAAAGAGCTTTCTTTTGATAACTTATCAATACCAGTAAACACATATTGATCTTCATTCAAGGCTAATATGTGATCCATAATCATTTGCTGATGAGAAGCCCATTTTGCTTTCTGAGCCGGGAACCAGTTCAGGTCACCAAGTGGAAGGGCTTCGGTAGAAGCGGTTAACAACGTGGCATTTTGATAGACACCATTAAAACGTGGCCATGTTACCGGGTATTCACCCATTGAAACACCATTCCACAAATCAATATCCCAATTGTAACCAGGAAGTGTGGCTAAATTGATGCTGGCGTCTCCAAATACATTTTTGCCGAACCATCCGTTTATAAAAGTGCCTACACTATCTTCCATATGAGTAATCTTCGAATCAACCCATTGAGGGTTCATATCATACATGTTATGATTGTATTTCATATAAGGCCATTGTGCATCACCGTATAATATCCTGTTTTCTCTGCTTGAATCGGCCGGGGATACCACCGGAATACCGGCATAATCTGCAGGAGTGTCCTTATCCCAAAGCATCGGTATAAGATAGAGATCCCCATTATATTTAGTCTTTGCATTTGAAACCAGGCTTTTTAACTGGGGTGAATTGTACTGCAGGTTACGTTGCCAGAACATTTTTCGTTGCGAAGGCAATGTTTCAAGTACTAATTTACCGGTGCCATCATCATAGGACGCAGTATCAACACAGGTAAGGCTAAGCATGGTATTGCCCTGCCTGTAATCAGGGAAGAATTGTCCCCAGGTGTACATCTGAGCATATATACTTGGATCCACCATCAGGTTGTTGGTAAAATAGAAATTCTGGTCATTGTATGATTTTTTAAGCCATACATCATGCCAGAGAATAGTGTTATGGTTTATCCAGATAAAATCATTATTTGGCTGGCTATGAAAACCACGTGCAAGAAGATCCTGGCCCGAGGAAACAAATGTATTATTTTCAATCCAAAGGGTATCAAATTGCATTTGTTGAAACCAGCCACCATCATTTGGCGAGCTTATATAGCCATTGCGAAGTATCTGGCTGTTGGTCAGAAATAGCTTTGAGTGGTCAGCAGTAGCTCCGCCTCCAAAAGTGTAGTTAATACCGGCAGGATCAATAACGCAGTTGTCAATCACAATTCGAACCGGCGCATTCAGAACTATAACCGTAGTCCCGATAGTTCCCGAAAAATCCTGATCAGCAAGAAATACATTTTTAAGTGTCAGGTGAGTAAAGGTATTAATCAAACTGGGGAAAACAGATCCGTCTGCTGCATTTCCAACCTGGATAACAGCCGGAAGACCACTTGTTTTTTCACCAATAATTGTAAGTCCCGACAATTCCGGACCAGCCTCAATAATAGCATCTAAACCATACCACTGACCTGCCTGGAGCTTGTATATTTTAGCGTCTCCGTTTGCAGTAATGGCGGCATTTAGAGTTCCAAGTCCGGGGGTTACCACCAGGGTGTCCTGTGCCATTGTTGTAATACCAAAACCCATCAATAAGGCTCCGGTAATCAGTAATTTGTGTACTTTGTTTTTCATTTTTTCATTTTTTTAAGATTAAACGATTGAGAGAATTAGAAGTATAGGGGCAATAATTAATAAATGCTGTTCGAGTGTATTTTAATTTATGACTGTGAAACAATTTGACCGGTCAGGCTAAAATGAATAGCGAAATCCCAGATCTGCAGTCCAACCATAACTTTCCATATACGTTGGCCGGCTATCACCAATGTTATACTGTTTTTCGACAATGTTATTCAAATTAGCCACATTGAATAATAACTCCATCCCTTTAACGGGCAGTTCCAGTTTGCTCTGCAGACCCCACCTGTAAAAAGCATCTTTATAATTATCAAATTCCGCCTGAACGGCTCTATTAGTCAGTATGGATCCTATATATTGGAAGGACACATACGTATCCCATTTTTTATAACTGAAACCCAGCGAAACATTAGCTAATGACTTGGGTTGATTAATCATCATTCCGGTAAATGTTGAATCGCTTCGAACTTTTGCAAAGATTGGTCTTCCACCGGCTGTAATACCTGTTTGAACAATCTTGACTTCAGAAAAAGGATAAGTGGTTTCATTCATCAAAACCGAGTAATTGGCAGTTAACGAAAAGGATTGGAACGCTTTTGGTAAAAACCTGAAATTTGTCTGCCATTCTATTTCAGCTCCTTTTACAGTTGACGCATAATCATTATTGTACCATGAGGCCACAATTACCTCGTCATTCTGTTTAAAGGTTGAAATAATAGGATCGCTTGTGACCCTTATCCATTGCCGGTACCAGATTTTGTCCTGAACTGATTTATAAAAACCATTCACTGATAGCAATCCGATTTTATTATTAAAAACCGAGAGCATTACATCATAATTAGTCCATAACTCAGGCTTTAAATTCGGATTCCCATAGGTATATGAGAATGGTTTTAATCCATTTTCGAGGTATTCGAACGGGATAATGGAATTATAGTCGGGACGATGTATTGTTTGCGTATAAGAAAATTGCAGATTCAACCATTTTGAAGGTTTTATTTTCAAATGAGCCATAGGGAAAAAGTAGTCATTTTGCTGGGAAGCTGAAGTAGTATATCCGGGCAACCTGATTCCTTCATCGATTGCACGTTCAACAAACCAACCGGTCATATCATCCTTCAGGTTCTCATAGCGCACACCGGGTATAAAATCAATTTTTTTACCTATATTAAATTCGGCCATTATATACGCTGCATAATAATCTTCGGCAACTGTATTGTCATTAACCACACTTTGACGTAAATCGTAATAACTAATCATTCTTTCCTGGCCAAATACTGGTTCCCATGCTCTTCCTCCAAGCCCCAGGTAATAACCGGTTATATCCTGCCACCAATCATACACCTCTTGTAGTCTATTGGGATCCGGAATCCATCCAAAACTATACTCACTCCCCTGCAGGAATTTACTGTTATCTTCCACATACATGTTTTCCATAGTAACAGCTTGTTGAGCATTTACTGAAACCCAGGGCAATGCCCAGTCAATTCCGTCGCCGGTATTTTGTATCCCCGAAATAAGCTTATGAAAGGGGGGGCCTCCGTAAATCTTGTAATCAGCATTTCGTGTTCTGTTTTTGTGTTTGTATTGCCCGCCCACTTTAACTTTTCCGCCTACAAACTCTGCCAATTTAAATGGCATTGTAACATCCAGATGTGTATCAAATTGTTTTTCATCGAGCCAGTCTTCACCATCTGAACCGGGTCCATATAGGCCAAAATTTTTTAAATTTTTAATGGTAGCTTCGTCATTAGCCATATTAATTATGTCAACCAACGGCAGACTTCTTATTGACTGTGTGCCAGCGGACGGATCATATCCGAAAGGATTAAAAACACTACTGCTAATACTTTTACTGTGGCTGTTTGTTGCTGAATAAGCCATGCCATAATCTACCTCAAAGATTCCCAGCGTATGTTCTCCTATTACAGCACCTGAATAGATGTATCCATCGCCTTGTGCATGATTATAATTATACCCAACCCCGCTTTTTGGATTAAAGTTTTTGCTAATATTAGAGTTGTCAGTAGGGGTATTGGAATAGAAATTAGAAAACTGGACACTTGATTTAGGTGAAAAACGGTAGTCAAATACCAGGGTGCCCGAACTTCTATGTACAATATTGCTGATATCATTTAAACCAATGCTCCCCAGATACATAGGTTCTAGCTCTCCTACCGGGGCATTATTGGTCTCAATAACGTAATTGGCCCCAAGCGTTTGAGTACTGCGATTAACTCTCTCAACATTCGCGCTAAAACTAATACCCAGTTTGTCTTCCAGAAATCGATTACTTATATCTCCACTTAATTTATAGTTTTTCCAGTCAGCATTTTGATTGTTATATCCTCCCTGCGCCATTATACTGTAATGCAAACCCTTTGGAGCCGTTTGTAACAACATATTAACTGTACCCGACACTGAATTGGCATCCATATCAGGAGTAATTGATTTATATACTTCAATGCCTTGTAACGATGACTGTGATACTCCGCTTAAATTGGCATTTCTGCTGGTTCCTTTATTGGAAGGGATTTCAATCCCGTTCAATAAAACTTTATTGTATTCGGGAGCCATACCCCGAATTACAATATCACTGGCTTCACCTCCTGAACGCGTAACGGAAACGCCGGGTAAACGGCCTATTGATTCGGCTGCATTAGCGTCGGGGTTATTCTGAATCCTATCAGTAGATACAACATTTTTTATTGCGGTGGATGCCAACTGTTGGTTTATAGCAGCCATTTGTCCTCTTGCCTGGGCTGTAACAACAACTCCTTCCAGATCTACCCTTACATTCTCCAGAATAAAATTATAAGTAGTGTTCTTATTTGCCTCTATGGTTACTTCAACAGTCTTTTTTTCGTACCCAACATAGGTAGCAACAGCAATAAATGTACCTATAGGCATAGACGGAATAGAATAATAACCATTTATATCTGTAACTGTATCAAGTGGCGATTTCAACGCAATTTGTTGTCCCGCTTCTACTTTATGTGTTATTGCTACACTGGAAAAAGCTAATGGTTCTCCATCGCTACTGGTAATCCTGCCCTGCAATGCACTTGCGCCATAGGAATATGTTGTTCCCATTATGCCAATTACGGCTAATGCGGATAATGTTTTTAAGAACTTGAATGATTTCATATTCTCTTTATCTCCTTTTATTTCGATGTGTTAGTATTGCTTTATTATTAAGGTATCATGCACTGAACGGCTGCAATATTATAGGATGCTCTTTTTAATCTTTTTTAACGGCTTCGGATATATGAAGCAACTACTTTTAATGATTTTTTATCGGTAAGTTACGCAGTGACAATCAGAATCATGATCATTATTATAATCATGATGCCAATCATGATTGGAATTAGTGTTTCCTTATTTATGGTGTGAAAGCGCACAAAATTAGTGTGAAGTGAGAAACGAAGTTATAACAGATTGCCCTGTTTCGGGTAAAACAATCCTGCAAATAGATATCAGAATACGGTAAAGAATGCAACAATTCTCTACAAAATGAAAAAATACTGGAATTTGAAGGACTGGTAACCCTAAATAGTGAAAAAGGGCTTGGATTTTACATCTTCGCGAAATCGCTCGGAAGCATACCAAATTGTTCCTGAAAACACTTTGAGAAATAAGAACGCGAGTTAAACACTACCTTATAACAAATCTCATAAAACCGCAATTCCAC
>JBBSDC010000144.1:0-9695 GCA_038249705.1 Bacteroidales bacterium
ATGAATGCGAAAAACATCCGGATATGGCATGTTGCAAAAAATGTGTTGAATCTTGTCGCAAGTGTGCAGCAGAATGCAGAAGTATGGCTGCATAAACTGCATAATAAACTGTGTCGATCCGGTTCGCCTGCGAGATCAGGCGATCGGTTCGACATCGTTTAAAACAAATATTTTAAACATTAACAATCAAAATTTAGGAATCATGGGAATTCAATTGTTAGCAAGGACCATATCGGCGGAACAAGCTGCGTTGGCTGTGTTGCAAAAGTTGAAGAATTATTATCTGCTGTCCCCGGCGTAACATCTGTAAATGTGGACCTTGCGAAAAAGCAGGCAGAGATTAATTCTTCCCGGGTTATTAAAAGAGATACGTTCCAGGAGGCATTAGGTGCCTCGCATTATACATTTCTGGACTAAGAGCTTAATCAAATAATAACACCTCATTCCGACTTCTAATTGAATCAATTCAAATAAACAAAATGATACACGAGCATTTTTTTGGCTGGGATATGGGTTGGGGCATTTGAATTATTCCGCTTGCTGTTATACTCATCATTGTCTTTTTATTAAAAGGCAGACGCAAAAGGTGAAATCATCAAAGAACAATTTGAGCGAATTCGAATAAAATTTAAACAACATAAAAACCAAAATCATGACAGATATTATTATCAACATCAATACCGGTTCGGAGGATAGCGAACCTCAGGTTACAACTAATACAGACAAAGCCAGGGCAGCTGTTCCTTTAACAGATTTGCCAAAACCGGAAATTCCGAAAAAAGAAATCAGAGAAGACTCTAAAGTGGTAAAAGAATCCCCAAAGGATGAATCTGTAAAGAAAGACGATATGAAAAAAATGGATATGACTGAAGAGGAACATAAAAAAATGAGTTCTCCTAAAACGAAACCTTCGGAAGAAGTAACACAAAAAAAGAAAGTATCTCCTCCTAAAAAAGCTTAAGCTAACAACATCAACATGGGAAACATCTTAATCAACATCAATACAGGTCCGGATGACAAAGAACCGAAGATTACGGTTAAAACGGACGAAGCTACCGAAGATCCGAAAGTAGAGCCCCCAAAAGAAGAAGATCCGAAAGAAGAACAACCGGAAGAAGCTCCTTCGGAAGAAGAAGCCCCCGGGGAGGAATCATCAACGAAAGATGACTCAAAAATGAACAAGACGGAAGAGGAGCATGCAAAAATGAGTGACCAGAAAGACAAGACTTCAGAAGAAGAACCACCAAAGGAGGAACAGAAAGATGAGGATTCGTCGGATAAAGAAACTGCCAAAGAGGAATCTTCAGCGAAAGATGACTCAAAAATGGACATGACCGCAGAGGAACATGCAAAAATGAGTGTTGATAAACCATCAGGAAAAGAATCCATCCAGGATAAATCTTCGGCGGAAGGCGACTCTAAAATGAACATGAGCAAAGAGGCGCATGCAAAAATGCAGCACGGGAATGCTCCAATGGGAATGCAAGGACACGACCATCACAAAATGATTGCAGATTTTCGGTTGAGGTTTTTTATTTCTCTTGGGCTTTCCATTCCGATAATGGTATTATCTCCAATGCTTCAAAAACTTTTAGGCATCGACTGGCAATTTGCAGGTTCGCAATATGTTGCTTTTGCACTTTCTTCGGTCGTTTTCTTTTATGGAGGTCTTCCTTTTCTGAAAGGATTCTGGAAGGAAGTTAAAGACCGTGTGCCTGGAATGATGATACTTATAGCAGTGGCAATTTCGACTGCTTACATATATAGTGCAGCAATTGTGTTTGGTTTAAAGGGAGAAGATTTCTTCTGGGAACTGGCAACACTTATTACAATCATGCTGCTTGGTCACTGGCTCGAAATGAAATCCATTGCCGGCGCGTCCCGCGAATTGGAATTGCTCGTACAGTTAATGCCCGATGAGGCACATCTTGTAACCGGCGGCAAGACCAGTGATGTAAAAACAGATACGCTTAAAGAAGGTGATATCATTCTTATTAAACCGGGCGAAAAGGTTGCAGCCGATGGGATTATTGCTGAAGGAGAAAGCTATTTAAATGAATCCATGCTTACCGGTGAATCAACTCCGGTAAAAAAAACGAAAGGTCAAAAAGTGATTGCAGGCTCCATCAATGGCAATGGTTCCATAAAAGTGACCGTCACTCATGCTTCGGCTGATTCTTATCTTTCCAAGGTAATAAAGTTGGTGGATGATGCACAAAAATCAAAATCAAAAACACAATTACTTGCTGACAGAGCAGCACTCGTGCTCACAATCGTTGCATTGACACTCGGCTTTGGCACATTTGCTTTTTGGTTGATATACGGGCAGCCGCTTCAATTTGCGTTGGAAAGAATGGTAACAGTGATTATTATCAGCTGTCCTCACGCACTTGGTTTAGCGGTGCCTCTGGTGGTAGCCATCTCCACAGCGCTGTCGGCAAAAAACGGATTGCTCATTAAAAACAGAACAGCGTTTGAGAACTCACGAAAAATAACCACAATCATTTTTGATAAAACAGGAACGCTCACCATCGGTAAATTTGAAGTTTCAAGAATTGAATCGCTGCAATCAGGTTTTGATGAAAAAGAAATTGTTCGCATTGCTTCGGCTTTAGAACAAAATTCAGAACATCCCATTGCAACCGGAATACTTGCCAAAGCCAAAGAACTTTCAGTTACAATTCCTAAAGCAGACAATTTTAAAGCCATTACAGGAAAAGGAATTGAAGCAGTGGTAGAAGGGAAAAACATCAAAGTAGTGAGTCCCGGTTATCTCAAAGAAAATAAAATTGACCTGCCCGAAAATTATACAGGCAGCAAGGCCGAAACTATTGTTTTCATTATTGCGGATGGCAAATTGGCCGGATACATTTCATTGGGAGACAAAATAAGGCCGGAATCCGCTGAAGCAATACAAACGCTTCACGACAATAAAATCAAATCTATTTTACTCACCGGTGATAATGCAACAGTAGCAAAAAGTGTAAGCGATGAATTAAAGATGGATGGATATTTCGCAGAAGTGTTGCCGGACCAAAAATTAGAAAAGATAAAAGAACTTCAGGCAAAAGGAGAATTTGTTGCCATGACTGGTGACGGGGTAAACGATGCACCTGCATTAGCTCAGGCTGACATTGGAATCGCGGTTGGAAGCGGAAGCGACATAGCAGCCGAAACAGCTGGAATAATTTTAGTAAACAGCAATCCCAAGGACATTGCAAGTTTGATTTTATTTGGCAAAGCAACCTATCGTAAAATGATTCAAAATTTAATTTGGGCAACCGGCTACAATTTGGTCGCTATACCACTTGCAGCAGGCGTACTTTACAAATACGGCATTTTATTGACTCCTGCCGTAGGAGCTGTACTCATGAGTGTAAGCACCATTATAGTTGCCATCAATGCAAAATTGTTGAAAGTAAAATCCGTCTCTAAAAAGGATGAAAATGAAAAAAAACAAGCCTAGCAGTTAACGGAAATGGAGCCTTATGAATGAGTTTAAAATGAAGCGTCTCGGTGTGATTATGGAACCAGAACCTGGAAACAGTAAGGAAGCCGGTGGGGTTTTAAACCCTGCGGTAGTAAGAGGTAAGGATGGGCAACTATACCTGTTTCCCCGCATTGTTACAAAGGATAATTATTCCCGTATTGGTATTGCAAGGGTTAAATTCAACAAAGTGGGTGATCCAGTTGGTGTGGAGCGCCTGGGCATTGCGCTTGAACCTGAGGTTGATTATGAAAAACGTCCCAAAGGTGGAGGCGGTTGCGAGGATCCCCGGATTACTTATGTGGAACCACTTGAACATTACATCATGACATACACGGCATTTTCATCTGATGGGCCACGTATTGCCTTTGCTCAATCAAAGGACCTGTTCCATTGGGAGCGGATGGGTCTGGCTACCTATACGCCTTATGAGGATATTGAATTTAACGGTATCAATAACAAGGATGCCTGCCTTTTCCCCCTTGCTATTCCAGCCCCGCATGGTCACAAGTGTATAGTTATGTTGCACAGGCCACTCTTTCCCGGAACAAGCCCGGAGGAAAAGATACATCAGCCCTGGGATTGCGGGATAGACTGTAACAGGGAAAGTATCTGGCTTTCCTATTGCAACATGCACCTGGAAAAGATTGAAAACTGGTACCCGGAGTTTACTTCGCACCGACCCCTTGCAATTCCTATATCTGAATGGGAAATGCTTAAAATCGGGGCAGGTACACCGCATTGGTTTGGCCCGCCTCGATTTGCCAGATTCGCTGCCTAATACCAAAAACAATTCCTGAAGCAGAGTGAAATTGAATATGCCAATGCCCAAAGACGCGGCAAACTATCAACAGAATACGCAGGATATGCAAAATGAATTTAATACCTAATAAACTTTCAAACTATGAAAATAGATAAACATTTCTTCTGGATGTTAATCGGCTGCGTATATCCGCTTCTCTTAATATTTTTGGCTCCTGCATCTGGAATCAGCAATACAGTTACAATATTCGTTTTCATTACTGCTATGTTTGCCTGCCACCTTCTAATGCCCATGCATGGTCACAGCCATCAACCTGAAAACACAGATAATCAAACCTCAAAAAAAGAAAATCATGAACAACATCAACATTAAACGATTTGGATTGGCTTTCGGTTTAACCGGGGCATTACTGTATCTGGGCTGTGTTATTCTTATGGCAACAGTAGACCACGACGGAAGTGTGAAGTTTTTCAATAGTATGCTGCACGGATTAGATACTTCTTCCATTATCCGTATGCAGGTCCCTTGGTGGGAAGCATTAATTGGGATTGCGGAAACCTTTATTATTAGTTGGCTCATTGGGGCATGTATTGCTCTTTTTTATAATATCTCAGCAAAAAGGTAAAATAATTTAGAAATTACGAATTAAACAAAAATGGACAACTATAAAAAAGATAGCCTGACGCTTAAAGGTGCAGTGGCTCTTGGAACCGGAGTAATGATTGGAGCAGGAATTTTTGCGCTGCTAGGTCAGGTCGCCGAATTATCCGGAACGTGGTTTCCATATATTTTTATTATTGGAGCAGTTATTTCTGGTTTCAGTGCTTACTCTTACATCAAAGTGTCCAATGCATACCCCTCAGCCGGAGGCATAGCAATGATTTTAATGAAAGCCTATGGTAAAACAACGCTGACAGCAGCAGGTTCCTTATTGATGGCATTTTCTATGATCATAAATGAAAGTTTAGTGGCACGAACATTTGGGTCCTATACCTTGCAGCTTTTTGATGTAAGTAACCATGGCTTATGGGTACCTGTGTTGGGGGTAGCTTTATTAATACTTGCTTATATTATCAATATCTCAGGGAATAAGATAATCGGGAAAACTTCTCAGATCATGGCCTTCGCAAAAATAGTTGGCATTATTGTGTTTGCGATCGGAGGTTTATGGGCTGCAAATTTCACTTTCACTGATTTACTCCCAACCACATCAGACACAAATAATTATACAGCCACTGGTTTCGTAGGTGCTATTGCATTAGCTATCCTGGCATATAAGGGATTTACAACGATTACCAATAGCGGAGGAGAAATTACCCATCCTCACAAAAATGTGGGAAGATCTATAATCATCTCTTTACTTATTTGCACTGTAATCTATTTTTTAGTCGCCCTTTCCGTCAATGCAAGTCTTTCTATTAATGAAATAGTCAAAGCAAAAGATTTCTCTTTGGCAGAAGCAGCCAGACCTGCCTTTGGTAATTATGGAGTTTATTTTACCGTAGGAATAGCAATTATAGCCACCATTTCAGGGATTATAGCCAGTATTTTTGCTGTTTCCCGCATGACCGCAATGCTTACTGAAATGAAGCTTATACCGCATAGTCATTTTGGGATGACAGGAAGTGTTCAAAAACACATGTTAGTCTATGTTGTGGTCATTGCTATAACCATAACTATTTTCTTCGACCTATCACGCATTGCCTCAATCGGAGCAATATTTTACCTTGTAATGGACATGATCGTTCATTGGGGTGTTTTTAAACACCTGAGAAAAGAGGTTAATGCAAATGGGTTGATACTGATATCCGCATTATTACTTGACTTAATTGTATTAATGGCTTTTTTATGGGTCAAAGCAAATTCGGACATCTTCGTGGTTATCGTTTCTATCATCGGAATTGTGATGGTTTTTGCCGGGGAGAAATGGTTTTTACATTGGTTAAAAAAATGAACAGGTAGAAAAGACAAAATCACAAAGGCCATCAATGTATAAGTGTCAAAAAAACAACTTAGAAACAAAATAAATGCATAATAAATGGTCGCTCAATCTTGGTAAAGCAGCAGGGATAAAGGTTCTTATTCATTTTACATTCTTTATTCTTTCTGGCTGGCTCTTGATGGAAAAGGTGCATATTGGATAAGGGACACCAAAATTGTTCAAAATCCTTATTTAGGAAGTAAAATGCCAAGCTGTGGTGAAATCAGGGAAGAACTGTAACTAATAACGGGGAAAAGTCAATACAACTTTGAATGGAAACAGGAAGGAGTTAAACTTTTAAATTTAATAAGATGAATCTATATATCAAAAATATGGTTTGTAGTCAATGTGTCATGGTTGTATCCAACATTTTTCATGAAGCCGGAATAATGCAGGCTACCGTTCAACTAGGAAAGGTTTCTATAGTCGGTCATATTCCTTTGGGAAAACTGGAACTTATAGATAGTCAACTGAAAAATGTAGGTTTCGAAACCATCAACGATTCAAAGAGCCGTTTTATAGAACATGTAAAAAACAGTATAATCGAACTGATTTATAACCATCCGTTAGACATCAAAGTTAAATTATCTGATTATTTAACAGATAAACTGAACCTGGATTATAATTACCTGAGTACACTTTTTTCATCTGTTGAGGGTACTACCATCGAAAAGTATATGATAAACCTGAAAATTGAACGCGTAAAAGAGTTGCTGGTTTATGATGAGAAAACAGTAAGCGAAATGGCGTATGAGTTGGGGTACAGCAGTGCCGCGCATTTATCGGGTCAGTTTAAGAAAGTAACCGGATTTACACCTTCCTATTTTAAGAACTTGGGGGAACAAAAACGAAAATCAATTGATAATGTCTGAATACCTGTGAATTATGTAAAATAATCAATGAATTATGTAGTGTATTGCCAGGGTTGAGGCTGTAACTTTGTATTATTCTAAATCACTAAAATAATAGCCATGAAAAATCTAAGAGAAATATTTGCAGGCTCCGGCTCAACGAATAAAAATATGGAAACAAATTCATGCTGTGGCGGAGGTGGGCATTCGCACCAGCAACATACGCATTCTGAATTAAAAAATGTTTATCAATGTCCTATGAAATGCGAAGGCGATAAAACATACAATGCTCCCGGCAACTGCCCGGTTTGCAATATGCACCTGGCTTTAGTAAAATAATTACTTAATCATTAAAATTTATAATCATGAAGTATTACATCAACAAAACAATAAACACGGGTTTCGATCAGGCTGTCGTACTTGTGACCGAATCGCTGAAAAAAGAAGGATTCGGTGTGCTAACCGAAATTAATATTCAGGAAAAACTGAAAGAAAAACTGGATGTTGATTTCAGAAAATATAAAATACTTGGAGCTTGTAACCCGGCATATGCGTACAAGGCCTTGCAACAAGAAGATAAAGTCGGGACCATGCTGCCATGCAGTGTCATCATTCAGGAATTGGGGAACAATAAAATTGAAGTTGCCGCAGTTGATCCGCTGGCATCGATGATGGCCATTGAAAACCCGGATCTTGCCGAAATCGCACGGGAAATAAAAGAAAAACTTGAGCGGGCAATAGCTTCACTTTAATTCAGGTCAGAAAAATTTTGGTTGGTTAAAATCAATTGAATAAATAAACATTTTAAAAACAAAAAAAATGAATAAAGAAGAGAATACAATGAACGTACATGGTGATAAAACCGAAGGACACAAAATGGATTCATGCTGTTGTGGCAATGAAAATGAACAGCCTAAAAATGAGGTCCAAAAAGAAGGCAAATATTTTTGCCCGATGAAATGCGAAGGCAACAAAACATATGATCAGCCGGGGAATTGCCCTGTTTGTAATATGAAACTGGTTCTGGCTGGTGAAGCCCAGGCTAAATGTTGCTAAAAGAAATTACCAAGCAGGTATTAGCGGCATTTTAATTAAAACCTGATGCCATAATAAGTCAATTTTTTCACTTAAAGGAGATGTATTATGATGAATGGATTTGGAGGACACGGATGGGGCTTTGGAATGGGAATGGGATGGGGCTGGATCATCGGCCTTATTATTCTTGTCGCAGTTGTGTGGCTTGTTGCTAAAAGCACGGGTCGGAAAAACACTCCATAATTTCAACACGCTCTTGTTATTTTGCCAGAAGCGGATTCAATACGTAAAAAACAGAATGAAGGGAGTATTTTGTAAAAAACTCTCTTCATTTTGAATTTGATAAAATGCGAGGGCTTTTGTCTTTGAAAATTAATAAAAAATATCTGCCATGAAAAGTGAGCATTCTGAATCAAAAGCCATCGGGGATAAATTTTATTGCCCGATGAAATGTGAAGTTGAAAAAACTTATATCAAATCAGGAGATTGCCCGGTGTGCAATATGAAACTGCAAACAGTGGTTTCAATGATTGAGCTACTTATATCTTTTTAACACTGTGTCGACGATTGCAAATCCTGAATTCAGGAATATCGCAGAGATTCAGTAAAAGATGAAAACTGATAATTGACAAACTAAATTAATTAATCCGTAAAACTAATAAGAGCATTTTGATTGACGAAATGAATAATGGTTGGAGGATGCGGTTCGGATATGGTTGGATAATCGGCCTTAATGTAATTGCGGAGTTTGGTTTGTTGAAAATTGCATTAATTAAGAATAAAAAAAATAAAATCTTTCATTAGTAATTTAAAAAAAGGAGGGTAAAATGAACATGTTAAACGATCCGGCGGGATATGGAATAGGATTTCCCTGGCATTACATTATTGGCTTAATTGTTCTGGTTCTTGTAGTTTGGATGATTGTCCGTGTTAGAACTCGAAATAAAAGACTAAATCAGCATCCTGCTAAGGAAGCCTTAAAAGAAAGATATGCAAAGGGTAAAATCAGCAAAGAAGAATATGAAAAGGAAATGAAGGAAACTATATAAATTCTTATGTTTACCTGTTATATAAAAAAATTCTTATAGGGAGACATAAAGATAGGTTATGTTTATGTCCAAAATTGTACAGGTGATAAAACGTTCGATAAACATGGTGATTGTCTGGTTTCAGGAAATCATGATTTAATGATGACTTACAAATGCTTATAAATCATGAAATGAATATGGTAATGTCTGAATGATAACCTGGCAGACTGTCAAATTCATTATATTCATTGAAAAATTCTTACTCATAATTAATGTTTAAAGTTTAATACTAAATCAATAAGGCATGGCAACAAAAAATCAATCAGAAAACAAAGGGGAAAAACTGGTTTATCTTTGCCCTATGCGGTGTGAAGCAGATAAAGTGTACGATCATCAAGGAGATTGCCCGGTTTGTAATATGAATCTGGTTTTGGTCGGCGAAAGTCAACCTTCATGTTGCTAAAAGAAATTAATGGAAAGTTTAACTGGTAATTTCCAGATTGAAGTAAGAAGTTAATACCATTAAAAAATCAATTTTAAAACTAAAGGA
>JBBSDC010000145.1:0-9643 GCA_038249705.1 Bacteroidales bacterium
AGTTCTGCACCGATTAGTTCAGCAAGCCATTTGTAATCTCTTTTAATAATGAGACGGATTTCAGTGAATCCCATAACAGGGAATTTTAATGTAGCTAACATAATTTTATTTTTTTAATTGGTTAAAACTTTATTTGTTTCTTTTCGAATAGGTCCTCTTATCTGTTTTATCAACCTGTGTGCCAAAAGTAACTTTGAAAATCGACATAAATTATTAAAATTTGATTAGAAATTAATGAGACTTATTTCCAGTGTTAGAACTCACAAAACCGCATCTGCAAAAATGAGGTCAACATGGTTAATCTTTAACACTGTTTTAGTAATTTTTAACGTTGATTGACTCCTATGAAGAATGTCCTGATTTGGAAAATAAAAATAGATTCAAATTCAAATTTGTAAAGTAGCTGAACGAACTAATTACCTGTAGTTGATGTTTTACAAATATTGTAGCACTAATCACTACAAATAACTTTTTGTAAAAGCAGTTAAAGGAATGGATTCAACTTTAAATCAAATTTTGTCTGATAACAAAATATATTTTACTGAACAACCTTCAATTTCCTTGGTTTTATTATCTTTGGAATAAATCTTTTACTAAAAATTATACTTCAAACGAAGTAATTATGCCATACTATTTCTCATTGGGGAAAATTCCTCACAAACGCCATACACAATTCCGTAAGCCCGACGGAAGCCTGTATTCGGAGCAGCTTGTTAGCACCGAAGGCTTTTCCGACGCATATTCAATTACTTACCATGTTTATGCACCCACAATGGTGAAGTCATTGGACGAACCATACAGCGTTGCACCTGAAATTGCAGTTTCCAACAATACCCAAAACCGTAGTTTACAGGGTTTTTCAGTCAAACCTGTTGACGACTATCTGCAAAGCCGCGTTCCTGTTCTCGTTAATAATGATGTGTACCTCTCGCTGGCTGCCCCGCGTAAGTCGATGACTGGGTATTTTTATAGAAATGCTTCCGCCGATGAACTGATTTTTATCCATCAGGGCTCAGGCGTTTTGCATACCATGTATGGGAAAATCCCTTTTGAATATGGCGATCATATAGTGGTTCCGCGTGGAGTAACTTATCAGCTGGAGTTTGAAACTGAAAATAACCGTCTGTTTATTGTCGAATCGTTCACTCCATTCAGGTTTCCTAAGCGGTATGTGAATCATTTCGGGCAATTGCTCGAAAATTCACCACTCTGTGAGCGCGATATCAAAGTTCCGGGAAACCTTGTTACTCATGATGAGAAAGGAGATTTTAAAGTCCTTATCAAAAAAAATGATATGATTTTTCCTTACCATTTTGCAACACATCCTTTTGATGTCGCGGGTTGGGACGGATGCCATTATCCGTGGGCTTTTTCCATTCATGATTTTGAACCAATAACCGGAAGAGTTCATCAACCACCTCCTGTTCATCAGACTCTCGAAGCTAACAACTTTGTAATGTGTGCCTTTGTTCCGAGGCTTTACGATTATCATCCTGATTCAATACCGGCTCCTTATAATCACAGTAATGTAGATTCCGATGAAGTGTTATATTATGTTGATGGTGAATTTATGAGCCGTAAACATGTGGATAAAGGCCAAATAACATTGCATCCGATCGGACTGGTACACGGGCCACATCCAGGTGCGGTCGAAAAAAGCATAGGACTAAAGGAAACCAATGAACTAGCGGTTATGGTGGATACATTTAAACCTTTAAAACTCACAAAACAAGCACTGGAAATAGAGGAAAAGGATTATTATAAGTCTTGGGTAGAGTAAGAACATGAATATGTTTTACACTCAACTTTTTCAATCCTGACCTGGTTTTATGATTTAATGGTTTTCGGCATGCCAAATGCTGTTGGTAATGCTTAACATAAAGCCGGAAACCCTTAGGACATTGCTATCTGAACAATTCGTTTAATCGTTAAGCATTGTTACTTTGAAACCTGAGCCTCATTCAGAAAAGCTAATCATAATCATACCTTATTAACAATATGTAACAATCAGATAAACAAATGAATAATCAAGATTTTCTACCCATCAACGGGACTGATTACGTTGAATTTTACGTCGGAAATGCCAAACAGGCAGCACATTATTATCAAACAGCTTTCGGATTTCAGCCTTTGGCATATGCCGGACTCGAAACCGGACTCAGCGACCGCTCATCCTATGTGCTTCAACAGGGAAAAATTCGTTTCATATTTACAACAGCTTTATTACCTGATTCTGAAATCGGCGAACATGTAAAACAGCATGGCGACGGAGTTAAAGTTGTTGCTTTATGGGTTGATGATGCCCGGAAATCATTTGAAGAAACTACGAAAAGAGGTGCAAGGCCATATCTTCTGCCAACTGTTCAGAAGGATGAAAATGGCGAAGTGGTTCTTTCGGGAATTCATATTTATGGCGAAACCGTCCACATTTTTGTGGAACGTAAAAATTATAAAGGCTTATTCCTTCCCGGGTACGTAAAATGGGAACCAGAATATAAACCTTCGGATGTTGGATTGAAATATGTTGATCACATGGTTGGTAATGTCGACTGGGGGCAAATGAACGTATGGACTGACTTTTATGCCAATGTGATGGGTTTCAAGCAATTGATATCGTTCGATGATAAGGATATTTCAACAGAATATACTGCGCTGATGAGCAAAGTGATGTCGAACGGAAATGGGTTTATAAAATTCCCGATTAACGAACCGGCTAAAGGGAAAAAGAAATCGCAGATTGAGGAGTATATAAATTATTATTGTGGTTCAGGCGTTCAGCATGTGGCGATGGCAACGGATAATATTATGGATACGGTAAGTGAGCTACGCAAAAGAGGAGTGGAGTTCCTTACTGTACCTGATTCCTATTACGAAACTGTTTCTGAACGTGTTGGTATTATTGAAGAAGATATGAAAGTGCTTCAAAGTCTTGGTGTTTTAATTGATCGTGACGAAGAAGGGTACCTTTTACAATTATTTACCAAACCGGTTGAGGATCGCCCTACTGTATTTTATGAAATCATTCAGCGGAAAGGAGCCAAATCTTTTGGGAAAGGCAATTTTAAGGCATTATTCGAAAGTATTGAGCGTGAACAAGCCAGGCGGGGGACGCTTTAGGCGATGGGCGAGTGGGCGATGAGGTGAAACGGCGAGTGGGAGTAGGGAAAAAGGAGGAAGAAATAGTGAGTTTTTACTTATCGTTAATGGTTTTAAAAAACAAATTTCACAGCCGATTCAGTATCTTCAATTAGTTAAAAATATAATTCTATCTCAACAATGAAATCGTGGATTGAAATAAAACCGGATAGTGATTTTTCGTTGTATAATATTCCGTTCGGAATTGGAATAATACCCGGAAGCGGACCAAGAATTTGCACCCGGATAGGCGACTGGGTTGTCGATTTGTCGATTATGGCAAATCTGGCTTTTTTTGATCGGGACATCATTAAAGATTCTGAATTTACTGCAGCAGTGCTTAATGATTTTATAAACAAAGGAAAACATGTTACCGGACATGTGCGGCAAGTGATTCAGGATTATTTTCTGGAATCGGATCAACCGGAATCAACTGCTTCTCTTTTTAAAGAGTATATCCTGCATCAGGCATGGGATATAAAGATGCTGATGCCTTTACAGGTTGGCGATTATACCGATTTTTATTCAAGTATCGAACATGCAACCAATGTCGGTATTATGTTTCGCGATCCTGCTAACGCATTGCTGCCCAACTGGAAGCATATTCCCGTAGGGTATCATGGAAGGGTATCAAGCATTGTTGTATCGGGTGCTCAAGTGTATCGGCCCAAAGGTCAGATTAAACCAGCAGATGCAATACTGCCGGTTTTCAGTGCAACTAATCAACTGGATTTTGAATTGGAAACTGCATTTGTAATCGGGAAAGGAAATTCACTTGGAGATACTATTTCTACTTCCGATGCCGAAGATTATATTTTTGGGATGGTGTTGTTCAACGATCTTTCGGCCCGCGATATTCAAAGCTGGGAGTATGTGCCGTTAGGGCCATTTCTGTCAAAGAATTTTGCATCGGTGATTTCGCCATGGATTGTCACAACCGAAGCACTTGAGTTTTTCAGATGCAGTGGTCCTGTTCAGGAACCCGAGGTTTTGCCTTACCTGCGTTTCGATGGCGACCGCAATTTTGATATCAATCTTGAGGTTTTAATTAAACCTGAGGATAGCGATCAGGAAGTAAGTGTTTGTAAATCAAATTATAAATACATGTACTGGAATATGAGCCAGCAACTTGCGCATCATACCGTAAATGGTTGCAATATGCGAACCGGCGACCTTTGCGGAAGCGGTACAATCAGCGGTCCTGAACCTGGAAGCTACGGCAGTATGCTCGAACTAACCTGGAAAGGAACAAAACCATTTGCCATGCCTGATGGCAGTGTACGTAAATTTATAAATGATAATGATACCATTATAATGCGTGGTTATGCCGAAAAAAATGATGTAAGAGTAGGATTTGGCGAAGCTGTAGTTACCATTCTGCCGGCGAAGTACTAATTTCATTTTTTTAAACTGATGGATTCTTTTTTCTATTCGGATTCTGATTAACATACATTGTCGTCGATAAATCCCTTGTATCTGACGATAATAAGGATTTCCTTCTGTCTGTCCTGAAACTCTAAAAATTGCAACACTGAAACTCTTCAAATGTCCACAATCGATCCCAATACTATCCCTCATCACCATTTGCACCGCTTGCTGCTCACAGCAGTAGCGCCACGTCCTATTGCTTTTGCCAGTACAATCGACAATATCGGGAATGCAAATTTATCGCCATTCAGCTGTTTTAATATTTTTGGCGTCAATCCAAGTACTCTCATCTTTTCTCCATCACGCAGTGGCCGTACCAACGAGTTAAAGGATACACTTCTTAATGTACAAGAGGTTCCCGAAGTGGTAATCAATGTAGTGACCTTTTCGATGGTTGAACAGATGAATCTTGCCAGTACTGAATTTCCGCGTGGCGTTAACGAATTTTACAAATCCGGGTTTACGCCGGTTCCCTCCGAAAAAATAAAACCATTCAGGGTTAAGGAATCACCGGTACAGATAGAATGTACAGTTCGTCAGGTTATTGAAACCGGCGATGGGCCTGGAGCCGCAAACCTCATTATTTGCGAAGTAGTTTTGATCCATGTGGATGATAATGTACTCAACAAGTTGGGTATGATTGATACCCGCAAACTTGATCTTGTTGGCCGTATGGGTTCTGATTATTATGTAAAAGCCTCGGGTCGGGCACTTTTTACCCTCGAAAAACCTGCAATGAAACAAGCAATCGGTGTCGACTCATTGCCCGAAGATGTGAGAATGAGCGAAATACTCACCGGAAATGACCTTGGCAAATTAGGAAGCCTTCAGTCAATGCCAACTGCGCCTGAAATTAAAAAATACTTATTATCACCGGTTTTCAGGATAATTTCAACTAAGTACAGCGATAAGGCAGAAAAAATTACAGAAGAAGCTCACAAACTTGCTCATGCTATGATAGCAGCAAATGAAATTCACGAAGCAATTCTATTGCTTTTAGCAGCTAGTATGAAAGCTTCTGATGGTGAGTAATCAATTTCAGACCATCTCCGATCAGTTTTGCCATTTCTTCATTTTCTTCCGATCTCGTTTTCAGGAAATCTGTGATTTCATCAAGCGTTGCATCTAAGTCATTCAAGTTAGTAAGCTCTTCAGCTATTTCAAGTGGTAAAAGCCACTCGTCAGCATAATCATTTTTGAGGATTTTCCATGAGTCAATGTAGGCTGTGCTTTTTCCTTTGTTTTGCCGCACTTCATTAACGTTGTTGTATAGTCCGTATAAACGTAAATTTGATTCTGTATGCTCGATATGATGTGTTTTTTCAGCAGGAACCGGATATTCCAGATTGAAAGCATCCGGAGAGGCCGGACCAGCGAAAGTTGAAATTATATTTTCACCGATTGCCATATCATATATTCCCCATTCGGGTCTGAAAAGGATACTGTTTTTATAACTGACAGTGCATTCTCTGAAAGAAAAAATGAGATTATTACCTTTGTGTGTTGTAATTTTTTCGAGTAGTCCACGAACAGTTACCCCACCATTAAATTCCAGATTAAGAACTTTGTTGGTACTAATGCCATTTGCCAAAAGTTCACCAGTACTCATTGTTTCTAATTTTCCGCTTATACCCTTTATAGTTCCAACAGGTGAGCCAAATCCATCCTTGTGAAAATCTATTCCATGACCAGAAAATTGTTGGTCGTTAACCGAAAGCATAATAGGTCCGGTGAAATTAAGATAAACCGGATTTTTGTCATACTCATGGATTTTGGCAAGTTTACCCGAAACCTGCAATCCCGAGCTATACACAACTGTGCAGGTTGAATCGGATTGTTGTGCTTTACGAAGACTTTCAAGTCCACCTTTTCTCAGAGCCATAGTATCAATATATTGCTCAAGAACAGTGTTAAGGTATTCGAAATCAGGCGTTATAAATAATTGTGGTTGTTGAGATGTAATATCAAATGTAATGTTTTTGGTATCTATAGTATAAGGTAGTTTTTTAACTTTTGGTTTCAAACAGTTATAACTTTCGCCTATTGACGAAAGCAGCCCTGCTCCATATATCTTTGGGTTTTCGGGTGTTCCGATAAGCCCGTACTCTACAGTCCACCAATGCAAATTGCGCAATAGCGACATTTCTGAAGGTTCTTCTATCAACCTCGAAAGTGCATCCAGTTCAGCTTCTGCCTTTGCAATATCATGGAAGGGAGTATAAGGATCAGCTTTTAAGATAGACAAATGCCGTATAGCCTCATACATTTTATTATCGTAAACGGATGAAAATGCTTTGCTGCCTGCTTTCCCGAAATCGCGGAGGTAAGCGGAGTATTCTTCGTCGGCAATAATGGGTGCATGACCTGCCGCTTCGTGAATAATATCCGGGGCTGGCGTATAAAGAACCTGATCGATAGGCCTGATATCGGCAGCTATCACCAGTACGTTATACGCTTGAAATTCCATAAAAGCCGCCGGGGGAATAAATCCATCCACAGCAACCGCTGCCCAACCGATTTCTTTCAAAATCCGGTTCATTCCGTACATATGAGGAATGCGGTCGATGCTGATACCGGTCCGTTTCAAACCATCAAGGTACGACGAATGCGCAACACCTGGCAATTGTTTAACATTTTGCCTCATTATATAACGCCACACTGCATGATCCTGAGCTGTATAGTTGTTATACGGCTGGTCGATGACGAGGTTGAGCAGATGACTTGGAAGCTTGTCCAATACTTCGTTACTTTCCATAAAGGATGATTATCTCAACAAAACTACTACTTTTGAAAATCTTTTGT
This sequence comes from Bacteroidales bacterium, assembly GCA_038249705.1. GTDB lineage: Bacteria > Bacteroidota > Bacteroidia > Bacteroidales > UBA4417 > UBA4417. The sequence goes on from JBBSDC010000145.1 coordinate 7,366, forward strand.
GAAACTGTTTTCCAAAGATATATATATACTTTCATATAACAGCAGTGATTTTGACACCTTCTCTTATTTATATTGCACTTCCGGTAATGAACGAAATGGAGCGCCTGCCGCTGCTCGTAAAAGCTATTATGGAGCAAACAGAACAACATTTTAATCTGGTTGTGTGTGTAAATCAGCCCGATAGCTGGTGGAGTGAACCTGATCATGAGGCTGTTTGCATGGAAAACCAATTAGCTATCAGGTATCTTGAGTCGCTCGATGATAAACGAATTGAAATTCTTGATAAATCATCACCTGGTAACGGCTGGACCCCAAAAGCTCAAGGAATAGGCTTTGCGCGAAAATTCCTGATGGATCATATTTCGAAAATGGCTAATCCCAACGATATTATTGTCAGTATGGATGCTGATACCGTTTTCAACAAAGGATATTTTGCATCGGTTGCTGAAAACCTGCGTCTTAACCCGGCGGCCTCTGCCATTTCAATTCCTTACTATCATAAACTTTCTTATAAAACTGAACTCGACCGTGCGATGCTTCGGTACGAAATATATATGCGTGCTTATGCCATTAACATGTGGCGGATAAATAGTCCTTATTGCTTTACAGCGCTTGGTTCGGCCATTGCCTTACCGGTATGGGCTTATAGGGCTTCAGGAGGTATGACACCTAAAATGAGCGGCGAGGATTTTTATTTCCTGCAGAAAATCGTGAAAACCGGTCGACTGCTTCATTGGAACGGAGAAATTGTTTACCCGGCAACCCGATTAAGCGACAGGGTATTTTTTGGCACCGGGCCAGCCTTGATAAAAGGAATTGATGGCGACTGGAGCAGTTATCCGGTTTACGATCAGCGGCTTTACGACCTGGTTGCTGAAACCTATAAATTGTTCAATAAACTTTATCACGAAGATGTAAATACTCCTCTCGACGAATTCCTTTTGGGTAAATTTGGCGAACTGCCATGGAAAGCATTACGATTGAATTTTAAAACACCGGTTCATTTCATCCGCGCATGTCATGAGAAAATTGACGGTTTGCGGATTTTGCAATTTCTGAAAGAAAAGCAGCCTGCAGATGAAAAATTAAGTGAAGAATCTCTTTCGGCTCTGTTAGTATCATACCAGAAACAATTCCCTGATTTGATAGAAGGATTAAATACAAAAGTTGATTTTCAAATGTCGCCCATTTCTGAACTGGATCATATCAGGGACATACTTTTCGAAATAGAAATGTATTACCGGAGGATGCACTGGAATAGGTTTACAGGGTTAACAACACTTTATAATTAAACTTCAATTGAATATTTACCCATAAAATTCAAAAATATACCCTTTGCGCTCTCTTAAAGTGAAGCCCTTCCTTAACAGGAATTTTAGTCAATTTGAGATATTCCTCGTTTGTTCCCCTATATTTGCCTGATTAAACACAACTCAAATGAGCACACCCATCAATCCTACCGACACTTTTGTTACCGAAATGGAATCCTGGCATGGCCGCACACTTGGGCTGAAAACTGTTGAGGCTTTGCGCAGAAACCGTTTTGAGGCTCAATTTTTCGAAACACGCGAAGAAACAGCAAAAGCGGTGCTCGAAATGATTTTGCCAGGTATGCAGGTTGCTTTCGGCGGATCACAAACGGCAAAGCAACTAAATCTGCAACAGCTGGTAACCGAAAAAGGTGCCATTATCCTCGATCACAATGCCGCAGGATTGAGCGATGAACAGAAAATGGAGGTTATGCGCCAGCAGCAGATATGCGATGTATTTATATGCAGCAGCAACGCTATTTCTCTTCAAGGTGAGCTTTTTAATATTGACGGACACGGAAACCGCGTTGCAGCTATGTCCTTTGGTCCCCGCCGCGTTATAGTGGTTGCAGGCGTTAATAAATTAGTTGCTGACGAGGAAGCCGCCTGGGAACGCCTGCGTACGGTTGCCGCCCCGATAAACTTTAAACGGCTGAATCGTCCCAATCCTTGTGTTAAAAGCGGCGTTTGTATGGATTGTAACCTGCCGACACGTGGCTGTAATATATATGTAGCAACACGCAGAAGGCCTTCTTTAACTGATTTTTCAGTGTTTATAGTAAACGAATCACTTGGTTTTTAATACAATAGTGTAATTAGCCAGTATTACCTCTGTTGGATTCGCTCAGCGGGATTTATAATCCCGCTGCATCGGGAACCTGATTTGCAATCCGGTATATTAAATCGTTTCCGGAATCAGCTTAGCGGGATTTATAACCCGCTGCATCGGGAACCTGATTTGCAATCCG
>JBBSDC010000146.1:0-9613 GCA_038249705.1 Bacteroidales bacterium
AGGACAAGAAAGAGGAAAGCGCTGAAATGACTACCAAACGCGCCGTGAAAAAAATCAAGGACAACCTTGAAAAAACCACCCTCGGTGACCTTGACGCTCTTGCTAACCTGAAAGCATCAATGGAGAAAAAAGAAAAAAAAGAGGAAGAAGATAAAAAATAATCTGCCGAATTCTTATCATACCTATCAAGCCGGGAAAGTTTAATCTTTTCCGGCTTGATTTTTTTATACTTTTACTGAATATAAGGCAGTTAATATTTTGAAACTTTGTTGGCAAACATCTTATGCACTTTGGGAATAGGGGTATCAATTATTATTGTAATAACATTGTTGTGCTTATTTGAGAGTTAACGGCTCATCCTATACCGACAGAGCAATTATTAAACTGATGAGTTGATAACAAATCAAAAAGCACCCAATTTTGACTGTTTGGTAAAAATATATCGATAACTGACTATGGAAGATTTTGGGCAGTCAGTCTGGCACTCAAGCCAGCTCAATAAAAACACGCAGCACCATCACACAAAAAAATGAATTTCTATTGTTGCCAAACATTTTGCTCATTTGCATTTGCCCCGAAACAAAAAGACGGCCAGCCCCCCCTTCAGCAAAAGCGAAAGAACTAAATCACCCACCAAACTATAATAATTTTAAGCAGCGACATACTTTGGCGTTCCTGTAATCTACTTTTGACCCCATGATTAGAAACAGTACAATTATGGAAACTCAAACAATCTACCCGACGGCTTTTCAATCAAACAAAATAGAACTTGAAAATACATCTTCTAAAATAAACTTAGGAGAAGTTTTTGCTGTAAGAAAAGGTTCGTATTTGAATGAGTTCAATTTATTTATTGCACACTTCAACTCTATCCCAAATTTTATTCACGAAATAAATATCGACTGCAAGAAAGCCAACCGTTGGTTTGCTAACAACTACAAAAGTGAAATCAAAGATTTCTATTTCAACAAGAGGTATTACAACGGGAGCAAATGCGCTGAATACGACCATCTGTTTTATATTTTGTTTGATGACTTAATTGTGGATTTTGACATAAATAATTCTGTTGTGAGATTCTTATATCGCAAAACAGAATTTTTAAAAGTTGAAACCGTAATAAATGCCATAAAGAAATTCAAGGAACGAAAGAAAAAAGGCAAACCTGAGATTTCTCTTTTAGTAAATGATTGAGGCATTTGATATGTTCAATTCTTTGAACCTTGCACCAGACCTGACGCCTTTTATTCAATTAGAGAAACGTAGACCGCAAGGCACAGAAAATTTATACGGGATTCTTCATGCCATCAAAAACAAATTCCAGATCAAATTTACTTATCATAAATTTTGGGAAGAAGAAGTTAGTCAGCGGACAACAGAACCTTATGCTTTGAAAGAGTTTAAGAACCGTTGGTATATAATAGCGAAGGACAACAAAGAAGGCAATATTAAAAGTTTCGCCCTTGACCGACTGACAAATCTTGAAATCACAAACAGAACTTTTGATTCTCCGAAAACATACAATATAGAAGAAAGTTATCGGTACTGTTTTGGAATTATCAGCCCCGACGATGAAGAACCGCAGGAAATTATATTATCGTTTCACTCATTTCAGGGCAAATACTTAAAGACTTTACCTTTACATAGCTCACAACAAGTATTAGTTGACATCAAGGTTGAGTTGCAAAAAAAATTGAATTTGTGTGTTACTCACGACTTGGTAATGGAGTTACTATCGTTTGGTGAAAGCATGAAAGTTTTACAACCGAAGTCATTGATAAAAGTGATAAAAACAGCACATCAAAAAGCATTTATGCGATATTAGAAACTGCTTAACGGAAATTATAAGAATTATGAAGTGTATGCATGGACTTTAGTTCTGCAAGGTTAGGCTTGTATTGGCCAATCAGGTGTTGATTTTCTGTCAACGAGCAGCTAAAATATTTTGTAACTTTACACAAAACTATTTACCATGAGCACAATTGAATTTAGAGAGTTGATAATCAATCAGCTATCTCATATAAATGATTCAACATTCCTTAAAGCTATTAAGGTGTTAGTCGATTCAAAGGCTGATGCGGAGGTTTACAAACTTTCGGATTTTCAGAAAGAAAGAATTCGAAAAGGTAGAGATCAACTAAGCAAAGGAAAGACTATTTCGCATGAAGAATTACAATTAGAAATTGACCAATGGCTGGTATCAGAGTAAAATGGTCGGCAGAAGCCAGAATAGATTTACTTGATATTTTGGATTTTTATATACTGCATTTCATTTAAGAGTTCAAAAATTAAAATGCAAAGTTCAAATGTCAAGAGTCAACACCCTAACCCCTAAATCCCAAACCCCAACCCCTCAATAAAGAAAATGCTTCCTTTCACGCTAACCATCCTCGGCTCCAGTTCCGCCACACCAACCACGGAACGCAATCCAACGGCTCAATTATTAAGCCATGCCGAAAAACTTTTCCTTATCGATTGTGGCGAAGGCACACAGGTTTCGCTACGCAAAATGCATATCCATTTCCAGCGGATCAAACATATATTTATCAGTCACTTGCATGGCGATCATTTTTACGGACTTATCGGACTGGTTTCATCCATGCATCTGCTTGGCCGGACCAAACCTTTATTTGTTTACGGCCCGCCGATGTTAAAGGAAATACTCGAGTTGCAACTGAAAGCTTCGATGACTACACTACTTTATCCGCTCGAATTCCGCGAGACCCAGGCTGAAAAAACGCAAATCCTTTTTGAGGATGAACATATTGCAGTGAGCAGTTTCCCTTTGCTTCACCGGATTCCGACAACGGGTTTTATTTTCACTGAAAAGGTGAGCGAACGCAAAATCAGAAAGGATGTAATTGATTTACTGAAAATTCCGGTTCATCTGCTTCCAAAAATCAAAGCTGGCGGTGATTATACCGCTGCTGATGGCACGGTTCACCCGAATTCAGTGATTACCATTGATCCTCCCGCTCCACGAACATATGCTTTTTGCTCGGATACCGCTTATTTTGAGGATATTATACCAATGGTTCAGGGTGCCGACGTACTGTACCACGAAACTACATTTATGAATAACCGCGAAGCCAATGCGGCTGATAAATTTCATTCCACCACCGGACAGGCCGCTACAATCGCTAAAAAAGCGGGTGTAAAAAAACTTCTTATCGGGCATTATTCAGCTCGTTACGATGATTTACAGCCTTTACTCGATGAAGCGCGAGCTGTGTTTCCTGATACTGAACTGGCTGTAGATGGACGGGTTTTTGAAATATAATCAGAATTCTCTCTCAGGGAGATCAATCTTTACTCACTTCATAAATCATATCGAGCAAGCCTCCTGATTCCAGATCGCCACGGAGTTCCCAAAACATAACTCCTGCCAGCTTCCGGTCTTTGGCATATTTGGTTTTCTGATAAACGGAATGAAGATTGTCGAAGGTAGCGAAAGTTTTTGTCGTTTTATTATAGGCGTAGGGTGCTTTGGCTTTTTTATCCCAGTAATACAAATACCCTGAATTGGCTCCGAAATTTTCGTCAAAATGCTTGTAGTTAACGTATCCGCTAAATTTGCCTTTTTGGTAAAGCCCGTTGTTCGCATCCTGTACCTCACTAAAAGTACGTGCGTAAAAAGTTATCCCAATCACAACTTTATCCATTGGAACTCCAATTGAATCGAGATATCTGATAGTATAATCAACAGATTCAGGCTGTTCGGGTGTTGAATATAAGGGCGTTAGATGCCCTGTTCGCTTGCTGTATCCATTTACAAGGTCGTAGGTCATCATATTTACATAATTCAGCAGTGGCATTACTTTGTCCCATTCAACCGAACGATCGAGGAAATCTTTGAATCCACCGGCTGCAAAACTTAATTCGTAATCAGAACCTACAGTATTACGTAAACTTTGGACCAATGCTGTGAAATTCTGTTTGTCAGCAGCCAGGTACTGATGACCGGGCACTGATTCGATAGCCGGATATTCCCAATCAAGATCAAGGCCATCGGCATTGTAAGTAGTGAAAAGCTGCAATACGGATTGCGAAAATTCATCACGGCCTTGTGCACTATTAAATACTTCGCTACAGGTAAGGCAACCTCCCCAGCCGCCCAGCGAGAGGATGATTTTTAGTTTCGGATTCGTTTTTTTTAACGCTACAAGCCGTGTGATTGCCAGGCTGTCGGTTGAATTATCAACAGCCAGTTTATTTCCTTTCAGATGTAGAAAACTATAAATGATATGTGTAAGCTGATCTGTTTTATACTTCGCAATATCACTTCCATCGCCCATATAATAAGCAATTACAACCATAGGTTTTTCGGCCTGCTGGCTAAACGTAAGGCTTGGTAAAAGAGTGAATGCGATACTAATAGTTAGAAAAAGAGTTCTGAATATAGATGGTTTTTGCATTGGTATGAACGTGTATTAAAAGGTTGAAACTATGATTCAGGGGTATGATTATAGAGTGAAATAAACTCGTAGGTATTGGTGGCATAAGTGAGAAATTTCATGAAATCATCATATTTTACGATGATGGATGCTGTATTGATACAAGGATGAAAACTAATGGTTTTGCTTTCGGTAAGATTTTGGTCGAGGAAAACATGAACATGATGTTCCTTGTCATTTATCAGTCCGAAAGGTGTTACCGAACCTGGTGTAACCCCTAAATATTTCATCATCCGCTGATCCGAAGCAAAAGAGAGTTTACCCTGTTTCAGTTGCTTTTCCAGCTCATGAATTCCCATTTGCATGGTATGCTTCAATATTACAAGGTAATGTTTATTGCCTTTATGGTTACGGAAAAACAGATTTTTGCAGTGTGTAGCATCTAAATCTTTCCAGTATTTCATGGCTTCGTCGATGGTAGGGGCAGGCGGATGCTCATGGTATTCGAAAGGAATACCAAGATCATTTAAAAGTTTGTATAAATCAGGATCGCCGTTCATAATTTTATTTTTTGGAGTATTCATGCCCGCAAGGTCTCAATGTGTCTGCACACCCTAAGGGCTAAAAATATATTTACCCGCAGGGTGAAAAATCTACCATCCCGCAGGGTGTCTGACACATGCAGCAGCCTTTCCTGCACTCTCACCGCATTGCTTTCAAAAATACAATATTTGTAGGTTCTGCGAAACAATACTCCATTAGCTTTTTATTTGCCACTGGGCGAAAAGTAAGAAGTTGCATATTATCAGTATATTATGATGCAAAGACCTATTTAATGTAATGTTGAAAATAAGGCTGTTGAAAATTAAAGGCGGTGTTGAGAAAATCAAATATCTATTAAATGATTTATAAAACACCTTACGTCGAATCGCTTCAAACAATTAAAAAAATGAGCCGATAAATTCGCGACTTATAAAAGTTAAAAATAACCCCGACTTCTCTTCATTTCAAAAAATAGTTAAATATGTTTTTAATACGCAATCGTTTGCGAAATCGTTTTTCTTATGAATGTTTCGAAAATGCCTAAAAAATAGTGAGATAGCTGCTCAGATATCAATATTGATTTCATAGATTTGTATTGCAAACGGATTAGGAACTCCGTAAAATATTTTCTTGCAGGATTTTCTTGATGAAAGATTTTTTAAAGCGAATTAGTCCGTTCATATGTTGATTTACATTAGGTGTAAACTTTACTTTACTTAAAACGAAAACCATGATGAAAAATTTACTGTCAATATATCAAAGCGTTTCGAGGAGAAATCTTGCAATCATTCTTTTTTTGTTAACTGTGTTGTACAGTGGTTTAAATATTCAGGCTCAGATTTATGAGCCCGAAGGACTGAATATGCCCGGCGCCTGGAACAGCTGGACAAATCCACCAGCCAATAACCTCGCCCTTGCCAGCAGTACTCAGGTTACAGGAGGAAGAATAACTAAAATTGCAGTTGGAACAACACGCTGGCAAACCAGTTTCAGTGTAGCTGCTATCGGTGCCGATCTGGCAGGTGGTACCTACGATTGGTTGTTTACAAGCGGATCATCATCCAATTATTTTCAGAATAAATGGTCGAACGTAACTGTTGCTATCAATACGCTCCAAACCTATACAAAGGAAGGCGCAAATAATAACAATGTAACTTTGGCTAATGATAAATGGTACACTGTAAACTGGGAGGACCTTGGATATCAGGACAGCCGTGCTATCTTTATGGAAACCAGTTCACAACCTGTTGATATTGTTAACGTAAGTGGGATTCCTGCCACCACAAATGTAAATACAGCGGTTGATATATCCATTACTACCGAAGCAGTTCCATCCATTGAAGAAATATTTCACCTTCGTTATACCACCGATGCCTGGGGCTCATCCTCTGCCATTCCCGTTGCCATGACTGGTGCAAACGGAACGGTTCAAATTCCCGGTCAGCCAGCAGGTACAACGGTCGCATTTTACATTTTTACTTCTACAGTCAGCAATATTACAGTTGATTTTGATTTGTATTCGATAAAAATCGAAAATAACACAGGCGTAAATTATTCATACTCAGTAGCTCCGCCACCGCCTGCAATTACCTGGGCCAATCTGCAGTTCCCGGCAAGCGGAGCAATTGAAACCGGTGCGGCTTTTGATGTTTACGGCCAGGCACTTATTCCCGGTATTACCGGTCAGCCAACTGCCGCTACCGGTTTACAAAGCTGGATAGGATACAGCACTTTGAATACAAATCCTGATACCTGGACAAACTGGATTCCGGCTACTTACAACCAATCAGCCGGAAACAACGACGAGTTTTACGCTGATCTTGGATCAGTTATTTCCACAACCGGTACGTATTTTTACACCACTCGTTTTCAGTTAAATTCCGATGAATTTGTTTACGGCGGATATAACGGTGGTTTTTGGAATGGCACAACCAACATAAGCGGAACTCTTACGGTTACTGATCCCATTCCTGATCCTGATTTCGATTGGGTAAACCTGCAACATCCGGGAACAGGAACTATTGCACTTACACAGGAATATATTGTTTATGCGCAGGCTTTTATTCAGGGAGTTACCGGTCAGGCGACACCCGCAGCCGGAGTTCAGTCATGGATTGGGTACAGCACAACAAATTCCAACCCTGCCACCTGGACAAACTGGATTTCTGCGCCTTACAGCGGTGCTTCCGGAAGTAATGATGAGTTTACAGCTAATCTGGGTCTGCAACTTTTAGCTACCGGAACATACTATTATGCAAGCCGTTTTCAATTAGATGCCGGTAATTACTACTATGGCGGATACTCTGCAAATGGCGGAGGTTTCTGGAATGGAACTGTAAATGTTTCGGGTGTGGTTGAGGTAACTGAACCAGACTCTGGGATCGATTGGGCTAATCTTCAGTTCCCGGGAAGCGATACCATTGCGGCTTTGGCCGATTTTGAAGTGTATGCTCAGGTTTATATAAACGGCGTAACCGGTCAGCCAACTCCGGTAACCGGAATGCAGTCGTGGATAGGCTATAGTTCAACAAATTCCGATCCTGCTACCTGGACAAACTGGATTCCTGCCGATTACAATATGGCTTCGGGCAATAACGATGAGTTTAAGGCAAATATCGGTCAGGTGATAACAAGTCAAGGAATTTATTATTATGCCAGCCGTTTTCAGTTTAATTCAGGCGCTTTTGTTTATGGTGGTTACAATGCAGGTGGCGGAGGTTTCTGGGATGGAATTACCAACATCTCCGGAATACTAACGGTTACTGAACCTGTAGATACTTACCCTGTACTGTTTACCATTATTGATGGAACTTTCAATAATACAAACATCAAATTTAAAGGTGAAATGACGGCATGGGATACCGTAAGCATGTTGCAAAATAACAATACCTGGACTTTGTCCTTAGACCTTGCTCCCGGAACATACAAATGGGGAGCCATTGAAGATGATGGAAGCCCCAGCGGCATCTGGCTCATTGAAGGCTTCGACCTGGAAGTTACCGTTGACGAACTGGGAATGATTTCCGGAACTGTATCGTATACAACTTTGATAACCGATGTTGACGAAAAAGTTGCTCAACTCAGTGTTTATCCAAACCCAACAAGCGGTTCACTCCATCTGTATCAAACAAAGAACTCAATCATACGTGTTTCCGATATGCAGGGTAAAATTATTCTTCAGAAAGTAATAAAGGCAGGGTTCGATCAGATTGATTTATCCGGTTTTAAACCGGGTATTTATAATCTTGAAATTAGTAATAAAACCGATAGGAGTTATTTTCAGGTAATAAGGGAATAATACCACTCAGGGTCTGCTGAAAAACACATATAATACAATTAATGAGCTGGTTATATAATTTAATTGTTTTTAAAGTGTAAAGGAAATCTACAATCTTTTACAAAATCCATGCATTCAATGTTTCGGTGCTCTGCACCTTTTGCTCTGAATTTTTAATATTTTTACAAATAGTACAGTGCTCAGAACCTTTATTTATAACATAAAATTTGATTAAACGAAGCCACAGAGTTTCGCTTTATTTGTCGTTAGTGAAAAAGATGGTCGTAATTTAAGGTGCAGAACATCGGAATCTAAAATCCTCAAAAAAGTGTTTGAGTTTTTCAGTTGACCTTACCTACACGATACGAGTCAGTTGGAAAAATAAAATGGCATGGAATATTATATGGGGTTTTCTGCCGGATTGCCGGTTTTTAACTCCATCAAATCCCTCAGCACAACCGAAGCACAGAAACACCCGAATACCGCCGGCATATACGAAATGGTGCCGACATTGGATTTTTTGTTCGATTCGCCTTCCTGCAAAATAACGGAACTTCTTTCGACGACTTCCGGCGAAAATATGACTTTAATACCAGTCCATACTCCCATTTTATGGAGTCTTTTCCGCATGTAATACGCTAGTTTGCAATTGTATGAGTCGTTGATATCAGCAACTGCAATCTGCAAAGGATCAAACTTCCCACCGGCACCCATCGAACTTACAACCGGCAGTGCCAAGCGTACGCAATGAAACAGGAAAAAGACTTTTGGCGAGAGCGTATCAATAGCATCAACCACATAATCGTAGCCATGTTCCAGTATTTCGATTGTGCGATCATCTTTCATATATTCGTAAATAACAGTGAGTTGCAGATCGGGATTGATATCCAGCAGTCGTTTTGCCATAACTTCTGTTTTGGCAATTCCTTCGGTACTTTTCAATGCAGCTAATTGCCTGTTTCGGTTGCTGGGATGAACAGTGTCGCCATCAATAATAGTCATACGACCCACACCGGCGCGACAAATCTGCTCGGCAGCCATAGCACCCACACCACCTAGTCCTGCGATTAGAACATGTTTTTCGCGCAAAGCAAGAAGTTTTTCCTTACCAGTAAGTAATTCGGTGCGGCTAAGCCATTGTGGAATTGACATCGGGATTTCTTTTTCGAATAGTGCTGCGAAGATAACAATCTCCCGGTGTCTATTCACCGGTGTCTGACATTCACTCTTGAAAAAACAAGTCAAGCATTCCAAATCCAGTTAAGAGTGAAGTGTCTGTACACCGCCACCAAGAGTGAAGTGTCTGTACACCAGCTAATTCGGTGTCTGCCATTCACTCTTGCAAAAACAAGTTAAGCATTCCAAATCCAGTTAAGAGTGAAGTGTCTGTACACCGCCACCA
>JBBSDC010000147.1:0-9606 GCA_038249705.1 Bacteroidales bacterium
ACTGCGAAGTAATCATTCCTGATATGGCAGCCTACTATACTGGCAGATTTTTGGATAAAGCACCTTTAACAAATTCCGATATCCTTTTAAATGAAACCTGGCCCGAACCGGCTAATTTTTCGCTGGGATCCTGCGGTGGTTTCAGCACTGTGGATGAAATGAAGGCTCAACTCGACCTTATGCGATCACTTTATCCATCCCTTATTTCGGTTAAAACAGCTCTTAGTGACTCGATATCAACCATCGAAGGACGCACCGTGTATTATGTCCGCATCAGCGACAATCCCGATGCTAACGAAACAGAACCCGAAGTTCTTTACACCGGCATGCACCACGCCCGCGAACCTATCGGCATGCAACATCTGCTTTATTACATGTGGTACCTTCTGGAGAATTATAACAGCGACCAGTCAATAAAAGACCTTGTTGACAATACCGAAATGTATTTTGTTCCGGTTTTTAATGTGGATGGATATTTTTACAACATCACCACTAATCCGGCAGGAGGTGGCAGCTGGCGCAAAAACCGCCGCTACAATGGGGTCAATAGCCAGGGCGATCCAATATATGGCATTGATATCAACAGGAATTACGGCTATAAATGGGGTAATGACGATGCAGGATCGTCGCCGAATCCTTCATCGGAGACTTTCCGCGGAACAGCGCCCTTCTCGGAGCCAGAAACACGTATGATGAAATACTTTTGCGAAAGCCATAATTTCCTTATTGCTCTTAACTATCATTCATTCTCTAATCTTCTGCTTTCGCCATGGGGCTGGACAGAGGAGCAATGTGCCGACAGCGTTGTGTTTGATACTTATTCCAATTTGCTCACCCGGGAAAACGGGTATAATTACGGTCCCGGCTCTACAACCATTTACCCTACCAACGGCGGCTCCGACGACTGGATGTACGGTGAGCAGGATACAAAACCAGCCATTTTAAGTTATACCCCCGAAGTTGGTGCAAGCACTGATGGTTTCTGGCCTGTGCAACAACGTATTTTGCCTCTAATACAGCAGAACATGTTCCAAAGTATTACGGCTGCCCGGCTTACACTTAATTACGGTACTATTACCGATTTAAGCACAATGTTTATGCACGAACAGAGTGGATATCTGCCGTTTAAAGTAAAACGGCTTGGGATGCAGGATGGAAGTTTTACGGTATCCATAATCCCGATAGGAAATGCAATTTCGGAAATCGGTGGCTCCAAAACTATTGATGGAATTGCTTTTCTGGGACAGAAAGCTGATTCAATTAACTATCAGCTCAGCCTTTTTTTACAGGACGGAGACACCATTCAGTATATTCTCCAACTCGATAACGGTTCATTTATAACTTCTGATACCGTAACCCGTATTTATGGGTATCCGCTAACTGTTTTTAACGATAATTTTGAGAACAGTCTGCAATGGACCGGATCGTGGGCGCTGACACCAGATCAGTATTTTTCGCCATCGTCGTCCATGACTGATTCTCCATCCGGAAACTATGCCCCTAATAGTACCAAAACCATAACAATGGCCGAGGAAGTTTATTTACCTGACGAACTGCTGGCAATTATAGAGTTCAGGGCTAAATGGACGCTTGAAGACGATTTCGATTATGTTCAACTAAGCATTTCGACCAACGACGGGGCAAATTGGACACCTTTAAAAGGAAAATTCACAAATCCGGGATCCATGTATCAGATTCAGGGCAGCCCGCTTTATGATGGCAAAAAAGGAGACTGGGTGCGCGAAAATATTTCCCTTAACGACTACATGGGCGAAAATATAAAGCTTCGTTTCAGGCTAAAAACAGACAACAATACCGAATTTGACGGATTTTATTTCGACGACTTTAAAATCAGCTCTTTAATTGATTTTACTTCCATTAAAGAAAGCGAATCAGAACAGGCTTTTTTAGGAAATCCTTACCCAAATCCGGCGACCAAATCGTTCAAAATAAGTTACTCCCTTCAACAGCAGTCAGCAAAAAACACGGAGCTTACAATTACTGCCCCGACCGGAACAGTAGTTTCGCGCAACAGGCTCATCAGCGAAAGCGGTAACGTTGAAATCAACATCAGCACCCTAAGTCCGGGCATCTATTTTGTAAGCCTGAAAGCGGCAGGTATTCAATCACCTGTGCGTAAACTTGTTGTAAGGTGATAGCAAATTAATCCATTCGGGAGTATTGTCTTTGATAAAGATCAACTTGCTTAAACCATTTGTAGCTTCAAACTGACTGAAGTTAAGAAGATAAAACGTACTTTTGCACCTCTTTATCAACACATAAATTGTAAGTGGAACAAGGCAAAGTATATCCTTTATTCGAAAAATTAGTCAGCCGCGATTTCAAGGAGCAAAAACTTGGTCAGCGGGCTCGTGTAATCTGGTTTACCGGACTACCATGTTCCGGCAAAACAACCCTGGCGCTGGCACTTGAAAAAGAACTTTTTTCGCGGGGCTACCTTTGCCAGGTTCTGGATGGTGACAATGTTCGCTGTGGCATTAATAACAACCTGGGATTCAGCAATGAGGACCGACTCGAAAACATTCGCCGTATCGCTGAAATTTCAAAATTGTTTCTTTCGGCCGGAGTAATAACGATAAACGCATTTGTAAGCCCTACCAACGAAATCCGCCACCTTGCCAGGCAAATCATCGGCGAAAGCGATTTTATTGAAATTTTCCTGAACCCTACTCTTTATTCCTGCGAACAACGCGATATTAAAGGAATGTATAAAAAAGCGCGTGCCGGACAAATTGCTGATTTTACAGGTGTAAATGCACCTTTCGAAACACCCGATCATCCAAATCTCGAAATACATACCGATACCGAAAACATACAGACCTCCCTGCAGCAGATACTCGATAACATACTGCCTGTCATTTCGTTAAACTATAAATAATATCACCAGGCGCACCATGCCCGGCTCCAATATTTAATAAGCATGACCAACTACAATCTTTCACACCTTGATGAACTCGAAAGCGAATCCATTTTTGTGATCCGCGAAGTAGCCGCTCAATTCGAGCGACCAGCTATACTATTTTCGGGAGGCAAGGACAGCATTGTAATGACATACCTGGCCCGGAAAGCTTTTTGGCCGGCAAAAATCCCTTTCCCTCTGTTGCACGTCGATACCGGCCATAACTTTCAGGAAACCATCGATTACCGCGATAACCTGGTGGAAGAACTTGGCGTACAGCTTATTGTCGGCTCCGTGCAGGAATCAATTGATACCGGCCGTGCTGTTGAAGAAAAAGGATACAGCGCCAGCCGTAACCTGCTTCAAACAGTTACATTGCTCGATACCATCGAAAAATTCAAGTTCGATGCCTGCCTGGGTGGCGGACGCCGTGACGAGGAAAAAGCCCGTGCCAAAGAACGTTTCTTCTCGCATCGGGACGAATTCGGACAATGGGATCCCAAAAACCAACGCCCCGAATTATGGAACCTCTTCAACGGGCGCAAACACATTGGCGAACATTTCAGGGTATTCCCAATCAGCAACTGGACCGAAATGGACGTTTGGCAGTATATTTACAAGGAAAATATTCCTTTGCCAAGTATTTATTTTACGCATGAACGTGAAGCTTTCCTTCGCGATGGTGTTTGGCTGGCTAATGCTCCTTATATGAAACTAAAACCTAACGAAAAGATAGAAACAAAAGTAGTTCGCTGCCGCACCATAGGCGATGTTTCATGTACCGGGCTGAACCTTTCAACAGCTAATTCGCTGGAGGAAATTATTTCGGAAATTGCTGCTACACGTGTAACCGAACGTGGTAGCCGTGCCGATGACATGCGTAGCGAAGCAGCTATGGAGGATAGGAAGAAGGAAGGGTATTTTTAGAAGTATAAGTTCATTTTGTTGACAAATTGGAGGGGAGACACGGCGAGGGGAGATACGACGAGGCGAGAAAGGGCGAGGGGAGATATGGAGAAGGGTTAATTTAATTCAAAATTCAGAGTACATGCTTCAACTTGGCTCATCATACAATTCTTAAACCCGAAACACAGCACCAAACACAAAGCACCAAGCACCAAGCACCAAGCACTAAACACCAAGCACTAAAGAAATGACTGAGTTTTCATCCAAAGGATATCTGAATATGGAGCTGTTGCGATTTACGACAGCCGGAAGTGTTGACGATGGCAAGAGTACGCTTATCGGAAGGCTTTTGTACGACAGCAAATCAATTTTTGAAGATCAGCTCGAAGCTGTTAAACGTGCCAGTATTCAGCGTGGTAACGAGCACATAAACCTGGCTCTTGTTACTGACGGACTACGTGCCGAACGTGAACAGGGAATCACTATTGATGTGGCTTACCGCTATTTTGCCACGCCAAAACGCAAATTTATTATTGCCGACACACCCGGTCATATACAGTACACCCGTAATATGGTAACCGGAGCTTCAACCGCCAATGCAGCGCTGATTTTAATTGATGCCCGCAATGGTGTTACCGAGCAAACTTACCGGCACACTTACATCGCCTCATTGTTGCAGATTCCTCATATCATTATCTGTGTAAACAAAATGGATCTGGTAGGCTACAGCCAGGAAGTGTATGAAGAAATTCACGAGAAGTTTGTAGCTTTCGCATTGAAACTTGGGGTTAAAGATTTCCGTTTTGTGCCTATCAGCGCGCTGAATGGCGACAATGTAGTTGAACCTTCAACCAATATGAGTTGGTACAATAACGGTACTTTGCTCGGTGTACTCGAAACCATCCCTATCAATCATGATTACAATCTCACTGATGCACGGTTTCCGGTGCAGCATGTTATCCGCCCAATTTCCAATGAATACCACGATTACCGTGGTTATGGCGGCCGAGTTGATGGGGGCATTTTCAAAACTGGAGACAAGGTGATGATACTTCCGGGAGGTTTACATTCAACCATCAAATCCATCGAAATCCAGGATAAACAGTTGGAACAGGCTTTCCCGCCGATGTCAGTCACCATTCAGCTAACTGACGATATCGACATCAGCCGCGGCGATATGATCGTAAAGGAAGATAATCTCCCGCAGGTGAGCCAGGATATTACAATGATGATATGCTGGATGAGCACACGTCCACTAAAGGTCGATGGCAAATATGCGCTCAAACACACAACAAAAGACGTTCGTTGCATGGTAAAGGAAATTCACTACAAAGTAAATGTGAATACAATTACCGAAATTATCGACGATACCGATGTGAAAATGAATGATATAGCACGCATTACCATCCGTACCACCAAACCATTGCTTTTCGACTCCTACCGTCAGAATCGTATTACCGGAGCAGTAATATTAATTGACGAAGGAACCAATGAAACAGTGGGAGTTGGGATGATTGAATAACAATTCGTTTCAATTAAACAAAGTAAGAAACCATTTATAACCAGCCAAAACTGACCTTTTTAGGTGCGTTTTGGCTGGTTTTATTTTTTATAAAGATACGATTCATGGTCAGCTCATTTTGGAAATACTGCTTTGGATATTGATTTTTTATCATCCGTAAGTGGTTATAAACGTTACAAATACACTCTTCCTGATTTTTACTACCCGCACAAAAAGCATTCAACTTACCAGTTGGCGCAGAGTGTGTACTACTTAAATCATCAAAAAAAGTTCTTTTACACGATATACTAAAGATGAAGGAATTAGCATTGACCTGACCGCCTAACTACAAAACAAAAGCCTGTAAATAATTAATTTACAGGCTTTTGAATTTTTACTGAAATGAGTGATATAACTTAGGTATACTTATTTAGCTATTGATTTAATTTCGACCCTGCGGTTTTGCGAACGGCCATCAATAGTATTGTTATCACTTACCGGATTTCTTTCTCCGAAGAATGATTTCATTAATCGTGTTTTATCAATCCCTTTTTTTTCCAGGAAGTTTATTACATAATCAGCACGCCTTTCGGAGAGTTTCATGTTATACTCGTCAGGTCCCTGCGAATCTGCATGACCACTGATTGTAACATTTACATCCTTGTGCTCCTGCATAATTTTAGCTACTTCATCAAGGTCTTTTGTATACATTGCCATAACCACTGACTTGTCAGTAACGAAATAAACTACCTTGTATAGTTCAAACTTTGGGGTTTCGGGGCAACCGAAATTTGCCACAGTACCAGCTACATCAGGGCATTTATCATCTTTATCCGCAACGCCGTCACCGTCTCTGTCCGGACAGCCGTTGAGTGAAGCTAAACCTGCAGTATCAGGACATGCATCATCAATATCTGCAACTCCATCGCCGTCTTTATCCGGACATCCTTTTAACTCTTTAAGACCTTTAACATCCGGGCAACGGTCGTCCATATCAGCAATTCCATCGCCATCTTTATCGGGGCAACCCATCAATTCTTTGCTTCCGGCTTCATTCGGGCAGCGATCGTCCTTATCTGCAATTCCATCATTATCTGTATCCGGGCAACCTTTAAATTCAGCTTTCCCGGCTACATCAGGACAAGCATCATCCTTGTCAGCTATTCCATCATTATCTTTATCCGGGCATCCGGCAAGTTCAACTTTTCCAGGAACATCCGGACATGCATCATCTTTGTCCTTAACGCCATCGCCGTCCGTGTCTTTAGCACCAAAGCGGAATTTAAGTCCAAAAGTATAGTGTGCATAATCATCGCGTTTTTCACCATTAAGTTTAGGTGTAATTATCAAATCATATGCTGCCTGGAAATTTAGTCCAACATTTTGTGTGACCCAGAAATTAAATCCAACGCCTGTAACTTGTTTCAGATAGGTGGTTTTATCCGTTCCGATATCTTTGATACTCGAAGCTCCCAATCCTAAGTAAATATAAGGATCGAACCAACTTGTTTCCTTCATCATATAACCATTGGCAAATTTGTAAGCAATATCAATATCACCTGTCCAGAATTTATCACTGCTTATTTCCTGGTTAATTGATTTCATTCGGTAATACTCCAATTTGCTAACACCAAACTGACCCATCAGGTTAAATGAAGGGCTGAGATTTCTGGCGACTGATATTGCTGATGGGAAATGATACCCTTGCCACTTTGTGTATCTGAATTGTTCAAAGTTTTTTAGGTGCACAGTGTTAAAATCCTGGTATTGCCAATTCAACCCTATCGCCCATTTGTCATCAGAGTTTTGAGCCCTCAGGTTGATAGAAAGTGTAAGTAATACGATTAATGTAAAAAGAGTAAGTTTTTTCATGGTTTCTCAATTAGTTAGACATTTTTTTTGCTAAGTATGTATGTATTTAAATTTTAGCCTTGGTGATAGCAATTTACTGAACCCTGCAATTGCAATTTTATGTATTCCTTTGTGATGCATCTGCACTAATGAGCAATAAACAAGAGAAAAACTCCGGTAACAATGATGATGTTTGTGTTGGCATTAGTATATTTTTAATTTGCAGAGGGGTACTGCAAAGTTGAGTTACTCCTATCTTAAAAGTGTTACACAATTTTGAAATTAAATTACATTATTCACATATCACGCAGTAAAATTTATACTTCCTTACCTTGTTCAAGAAATCGCAGAAATTATTAGATAGGTTTTTGTTCCTGTTTTTTGCCGAGGACAGACACCTGTTACCACCTATTTCGCTGCGGCTAATACCTTATGAAGCAGGAAAATGGAATCCTCCTCAGACTGACAATACAATTAAAGAGAAGCCTATTAATTCTTTTTCTTTTGAAGATAAGAATTAGTATAAATTAATAAGAGGAACCTAAATAGCTCGTTACAACATTTCGTGGGATGGAGAATATTTAAAATATGGAGAATGGCTGGCTGCTCCATGAAATCCTGATATCTTTTTTAAATAGAAAATTGTAATACGAAAAACTGACGATAAACTTTTGTATGCATATGACAATGAAAAATTTGTAAAATTAAACTCCATACATTGTTTGCAACTTTTTACAGATGAACTTAACTATAACTATATTTTTACCATTATTAATTCTAATTTGTGTAATTGGATTTTTCGACATGAGAATTTCCATATGGTTAGAAAACCTTTAGCAGGGGTCAAAGTTATTTTTGTTGAGAGGCTTTCAATTATTAAAATCAGAAGTGAGCTCCAAAAACCTTTAACGAAAAAGCTTTGTTTAGGGAAAGCATTAATGCATCAGGAATAGCCGGAGAGACAACCCGGCTCAAAACAAATGCCAACAACCAACACAAAATATCTCTTTATCTGATAATAAATTTCCCCGCTAAATTTCCGGAATCCCCGGATCTGTAGAAATACATCCCCTTTGAGTATGAACTTGTATTGAGTATTTTTTGCCCACGCTTACCGGTTAATGTTATGCGGTCAACTATTCGTCCGACAGCATCTGAAATTACCATTTCTACTGAACTGATTCCCTCCTGTAGAACAAAATCAAACGCAATATAGTCAGTTGCAGGGTTAGGCGAAACCTGTATCCTGTAATTATCAGCCGGATCAGCACACCCGGCAGGAATAAGTGCACCCGGTTCAATTTCAAGATTATACAAACCATGCTCAAAATCTTGCTGTGCTGCGGGCGAAATACAAAGTGTTGCACCTGCTCTGGCAATTAATTTTCCCTTTCCACGTATTGAAAGAGTAGCATGATCTTCAATGACAAACGTAGTCCCTTTCTCTAATTCTATTAAACCGCCATCCTCAATTATACAGTTTGATCCCGGATTCATTTTTAATGTGCTTGAATTTTTCAACACTATTTTCGAATCCGGCTCAAGGTGCATTTTTGCAGCAGTTTCAATTGTAAAAACAGTGGGTGAAGCAAAAATCATCCCGTTTTTAAAAGGAACCGGATCGGTCATTCTTGTAGCGGTTGTGCCTTGGTCGAGGGTAATTGTTTTGTTCGCTTTGAGGTTCAGCGAATAGCCTGAATGCGATGAAACAGGGTTCAGCACAATTTCATCAGCACACCAGCGAACATCGGCATATACATCCACATCATCAAAACGGATTTGAACCTGCATGGTACCATCCTGATTCTGATTGAGTATTTCGACCGAAACCCCGTTTAAATATATTTTTCGAAGGTTTTTAGCTCCTTCTACCGGGATATCATATCCAACCATGTTCATTAAAGTAGCCGAAGCAGGATTTGTTCCTATTCCGATTTTATTGTTGCCATTTTTTGTAAAAGCATTGCGCGTATGCCCGTTGTTAAACATGTTTTTATGATAAATACCACCGATATTCTCGATGTTGGTATAAAACTGATCGCTGTGATCAAGCAAATTATCATGGTTCCAGTCCACCGCATAATACTCCTGATCGCCCGAACCGGTAAGCGGATTTGCATTTTCGGGCAATCGGTTAAACGGGTACATTGGCATGGAACTTATACACGTATTAGCAACTGTAGCCGCCTCAAATTCCTTATCATAACGACCTTCGGCAGTAACCGGCCTCAGAAACATAGCGTAGCCTTTAAACACTTCATCGAAGGTAGTTCCCTGCCGTATTTCGCGATCAATCTGCATATACGCGTACAATCCATATACAGCAGGCTGAATACAACTGTTGCCATCCTCGTAAAGAAAGCGATCCCACTCACACTGGTTCATCGAATAAGTATTATGGTTTTCGAGCCATAAGTATTCCGGATAC
>JBBSDC010000148.1:0-9570 GCA_038249705.1 Bacteroidales bacterium
CGTATCGAAGAAATTATTGTGGCTATGGGACTGAGGTAGGGAATAGTGAATAGTGAATAGGGAATAATGAATAGTGAATAGTGAATAGTGAATAGTGAATAGTGAATAGTGAATAGTGAATAGCTGTAGCGCAGCGGAAGTTGGAGTGTAACGGAAACCAAGCTTTAGCATGGTGGCGCTATGCGCCATGAATAGTGAATAGACTTCAACCATTTAGCAAAGGCACAAACGGAGTGAATAGTGAAGAGGAAACAATGAAGGGGGAATGGTGAGCAGTGATTAGAAAAAGGGAGTCATCAGAAGTCCGAAGTTGGAAGTTCATGCTGCTTCCGTCTTCGGACTTCCGGCTAAAAGCCACTTTTGTCCAAAATTTACATTTTAAGAATCACATTTAAACCATTACCATGATAATTACCGAACAAATTGAAATAGAGTCCATTGCCTTGCATTTTGTAGGCAATAAAATGAATGATGAAGGCATCAGGCTTTCAAAATCAGAATTGAAAACAGATGAAAGCATCAACGATCTTCTGCTTACTTATTTCTTTTCTCCTTTTAAATCGAATGAGTATTACAACCTGTATCACGAGTCGGATATTGAACTGAACGAAGTATATTCCTTTGTTTCAGAGATTTTCGATAATCCGGACTCGCTTTACGACCAATCGGTACATCTTGCCAAACACCTTTACGAGCAATCGGTGCATCCGAAAGTAAAAGGTGGCGAGTTGTATATCGCTTATTTCCGCGATTGCATTCTGGATGGCGAAACACTGGATGCTGTAGGACTTTTTAAATCAGAAACCAAGGAAACTTTCCTGAAAGTACATCCGAAAAACGATGGGTTTTCAGTGGAAAGTGAGGCAGGTATCAATATCCACAAATTAGATAAAGGATGTCTGATTTTTAATACCGAACGCGATAAAGGTTACCTGGTTTCAGTGGTTGATAACCTGAATAAAGGAGCCGAAGCGCAATACTGGATTGATCATTTTTTACATGTACAACACCGAAACGACGAATATTTTCAGACTAAAAACGTGCTGAGTATGTGCAAGAGTTTTGTGGTGGAGAAATTCCCGGAGCAATTTGATGTTTCCAAAGCCGATCAGGCTGATCTGCTAAACAAATCGGTTAAATTCTTCAAGGAAAATGATAATTTCGATTTCGATGATTTTGCCAGCGAAGTGATACAGGCACCTGATGTGATACACAGTTTTAATTCGTATAAAACTGAATTTGAAGTAGATAATAATTTAAAACTGAATAACAATTTCGAAATTTCAGATGCTGCCGTTAAAAAGCAATCGCGTGTATTTAAGAGTGTGATTAAGCTTGACAAAAACTTTCATATTTATGTACACGGCGATCACCAGCAGATTGTAAAAGGTTTTGATCCGGTTACAGGAATGAATTTTTACCAGTTATTTTTTAAGGAGGAGAGTTAAACGGGGTTCAAATGCCTACAGCGTTCAAGGGTTCAATTATTCAATTGTTCAATTATTCAATTGTTCAATTATTCAATTGTCCAAATCGTATTTCGAAATTCATACTTCGTAAAGCGTAAAGCGTAAATCGTAAATCCCCTCCTCCCCTACATCGAATTCCCCAAAAACCCTCCTATTTCCATCATATAAGCAATTCCACAATGTACAATAATGCCGCCGACAATCGAATTGGTTTCGTAGGCGATAACTCCCAGAATCACTCCTCCGAAAAATGAACTTATAGTTTCGCCCATTGGTTTTCCAAAATGAATAAAAACATACATGGTTGCCATAATTATAATGGAGCCTTTTCCCAAAAACCTTGAAATAGCATACAGTACAAACCCTCTGAAAAACAGCTCAATAGCAACATAGTCGAAACCATACAGAAATTCGTAGAAAGCCAGTTTTGCCATTACGACCGGACTGTAAATACTTTCGTTAACAATTGCTGCAAAAGTTGGATACTTGCGCAGGAAATCCGGTTGCGTTGATGCAACTGCAATTAATGGCACCATTAAAACGAGCAGCACGAAATAAGGCTTTATAGCTACTCCCTTGAGCTTGAATCCGTAAAAAACAGTTTTTCGGCTATCACCTGAGACTTTCCAGAAAATAAATACAAGCAGGAAAATAAGTAAAGCCCTGAATAACTGATTTGCACAGCGGATTAAATAATTATCAGTTATGCCGTTATTCAGTTCAGTAACCCAGTCCTTGTGCTGATAAACATAGCCTCTGAAAGAAAATGCGCAGATAATGTACAGGAGAACAAACCAAAATGAAGCATTTTTAAACAGATCGCTCCTTTTATAAAAATAAATATATGCCAGCACCGAAACGAAAACCGGAATACTATAAAAAATAATGTAGGCATAAAAATGACTGATCGTTTTGCGGTGCGGTCCAATCAGATTTGCCGTAAGCTTGTAATTGTATTCGAGAAAAATACTCAGAGAAAGAAATCCAACTATTAGCAGCAGATAGGGGAGTTTTACTTCCTCCTTCCAGAAAGTTTTAAAATAACTGTATAGTTTTCGCATATGTGATTAAAAACGATAAAAGTACTTTATTGAACCCAAGGAAATACAACTAATCATCATGAAAAAATTATCCATGTAAATTACTATCAATCAGCTTATTCTTCCCATTTCAATTTAATTGTAAAAAACAAATCAGCATTATTTCCCGAAATATTTATTTATTAATGACAGAATTTCATCCTTTTTAATCGGTTTTGCTATATAATCGTTGCATCCCGCATTTATCGCATTTTCGCGGTCGCCTGTTAATCCAAAAGCTGATTGAGCAATAATGATAACATCTTTGTTCAATTGCCTTATTTGCCTGGTAGTATCGTAACCGTTAAGTTCGGGCATTTGAATATCCATGAGTATTAAGTCGATATCAGGATTATTGCGGTATGTTTCCAGCGTTTCGGAACCAGTTCGTGCTTTTAAAATGACTTTACCAACATTATGCATCATTATATCCAGCAATATTTCCGATGCTTCATCATCTTCAGCAATCAGTATTTTCAGTCCCGGAGCTTTTGGCGAAAAGTCATTTCCCGCCTTATTATCAGTCAAACCTTTTTTAAGTAAAATGCTATTCTGACTGGAATTAATTGGCAGCGTAAAATAGAATGTGGAGCCTATGCCCCCGGTACTTTCCACCCAAATATTTCCGCCCAGCATTTCGATATAAGCTTTTGAAATTGATAAACCCAAACCTGCACCCTGCAGTGCCATTTTATCTGCAATATCAGCCTGAATAAACCGCTCGAAAACAGCTTGCTGCCTGTCGGTCGGAATCCCTATTCCTGTATCATTCACATAAAATTTAAGGAAATCACCTTCATGGAAACAGCCGAAAACTATTGTTCCTTTCTCCGTATATTTAATAGCATTTTTAACCACATTGATTAAAATGGCATATATCTTTTCACGATCGGTATAAAAAACGGATTCATTACCTGGTAAAAAATCCCGTAAAATGAAGTTTAAACCTTTAGCTTCAACTTCCGGTTTAAAGAAGGAATAAATGTACCGGAGCTGATCGTTGATATCGGATTCGGTAATATCAAGTTTCATCAAACCTGCCTCTATTTTTGATATATCAACCAGATCGTTAATGATATTGAGCATACGGGCACCGCTTTTTTCTATAATATTAATATACTCCTGTTGCTGATCGCCGGTAAGTTCAGGGTTTTTAAGTAATTCGGAAAAGCCCAGAATGCCATTCATAGGGGTGCGGATTTCGTGGCTCATATTGGCGAGGAAGGCTGATTTGAGGCGATCACTTTCTTCGGCTTTTTCTTTGGCTTTTATAAGTTCTATTTCTGCCAGTTTCCGGTGAGTGATATCGATTCCTAAACACGAACCACCAATAACCACACCTTTTTTTACAATAGGATTAAAAGATACGAGTATGTAAATCATCCTGCCATCCGACTCAATGGCATCTTCAATTGTGAATTGTTCATTATTCAGAACTTTGTTGTACCGGAGTTTCCAGATTGGACGTAATGCTGCGGGCAACGATTCGATAAGGTTTACTCCCGGTGCCAGCCAAACACCAAAAGTTTGCTTAAACTCCTTTTGAAAAACATGATTGATGTATAATATTTCGTAATTTCTGTTAAAAGCCCAGATAGTATTTTTAGTACCTTCTATTATTGCTGTAACGTTTGCATTGTTTGTTTCGGCTGCTTCCTTGGCCAGAAGCAGCTCGTTGGTGCGTTCTTCTACTGTGTTTTCCAGATTTTTGTTCATGGTTATAACAAGTAGCTTTTCGTTGTCGAGCTCATAGTTAAGAAAAAAGTTACGCCGGGCATAATATTCGATGTTATAAGCGGCAAACATGCCTATTATATTTGCACTAATAAAAAAGAAATTGGTGTTAACAAGTGTAATAGCCGGCAATTGTGCATAAAACAAGGCGCCAATGTTGTAAACAATGAGTAGAATCCAGCCAGCTATTGAAGCTATAAAGAAGCGGAGTTTTATAAAAAAATAGCCTGCCGAGAAAATCAGCATCAGCCCGGCATAATACTCATAATTACCAGGTACTAGCATAATCATAACACTAATGCCCGATCCACCTATTATTAAGCTGATAAAGAGCAGTAATTGCCAGATTTTCCTGAATATTTTAATAAACGACAAAAGAAATACTATAGTAAGTATCGGAACAACAACAGCATACCGGATAATATAAAACACGTCAGCATACTCCGGAAACACAAGCGAATCGAGGTAACCGAACAAGCTGTAAAGAATTGTAACAAGCACCAGCGAAACCCTCACTTGTACCAGCGAATCGGTAAAGTATTTTGCCAGGAAAAGCTTTTCTTCCTTTTCAGGAAAGGCCAGGGTAATTCTGTTATATATCAAATCGAGGTTTGTTTTAGTCTGTAAAAGTAATAAAACTGAAGTCTGGTGCGATGATCCATTCTGGCTCAAAACGTTTTGGTCAACAAAAACAGGTAAACGTTTTAATAATTCAGGATGTAAAAGGCCTGAATTCAACTATTAAAAAAAAAGTTTAAACCCTGAGACATCCCCTGAATGCCCTGGCAGCATAATAAGACTCGGCTCCGTTGTGATACACGAAAACACGGTTGTAGCGACGATCGCAAAAGATGGCACCACCCAAATTTCTGATTTCAGCAGGTGTTTTCACCCAACCCGAGGTTTTCGTGTCGAAATTTCCAAGTGTCTGCAACTCGTGGTATTGCTCTTCTGTTAAAAGATCAATGCCCATGGCAGCAGCCATATCCATTGCACTATTTTCAGGTTTATTTTCCTTTCTCGATTCGAGCGCTGCACGGTCGTAACAAATGCTACGGCGGCCTTTAGGACTTTCCACTGAGCAATCATAAAAAATGTATTCGTCTGTTTTTACATCCCGCCCAACAACATCCGGTTCACCGCCGGTAGTCTCCATTTGGTTGAGCGACCAAAGTTTTTCTATATTATTTTCAAGCTTTGCCTGTACTTCGGCCCATAAGATACTAGTATGCCGGTTCAAGTTTTTCTCAAAACGGGCTTTTACTATTTTGATCAGTTTTTCACGTTGTTGCGCTGACAACTCTTTTTTATTATACATTGTCAAATTGTTTTTTCCGATTTATTGACAATGTATAACAATTGGTTGTGCGTTGTGTTAAATTAAATCACTGTCTTTCTGGCAATAGCACAAAATAAAACAATTCAGCAAATACAGCTTATTAATTCTGTTACTTGCTTTTTGTGATCTAAAAACACTTTGAATAAAAAAGGCCACCCGAAAGCAGCCTTTTTGTATCTTAATTCTTATAAATCAGCCAATTACTTAATCATTTTTCATTCGGTGTTATATGTTAATCATTCCTTTTTTGATCAAAAACACTAAACACAAAACATAAAATGAAAAATGTCAAAGTCGGGAAACTAACTTCCGAGTGTTGCAACCATTACCGCTTTTATAGTATGCAGGCGGTTTTCGGCTTCGTCAAAAACTACCGACATTTCCGATTCAAATACATCATCAGTAACTTCAAGGCCATCGAGTCCGAATTTCTGAAAAATGTCCTCCCCTACTACAGTTTCGCGGTTATGGAAAGCTGGCAGGCAATGCAGAAATTTTACATTTGGGTTGCCGGTTTTATTTACCATATCCATATTTACCTGGTAAGGTTTCAAAAGTTTTATGCGCTCAGCCCATACTTCGGCAGGCTCGCCCATGCTTACCCATACATCGGTATAAAGGAAATCGCATCCTTTTACGCCTGCAGCTACATCATCAGTAACAGTTATTTTTGCACCGGTTTCTTTAGCTATTTCAAGGCATTGAGCAACAAGAGCAGTATCTGGCTGGCAGCTTTTCGGAGCTACAGCACGGAAATCCATTCCCATTTTTGCTGCGCCTACCATCAGTGAATTGCCAACATTGTTTTTGGCATCGCCCAGGAAAGCGAATGTAACCTGGTTCAGCGGCTTGTCGATATGCTCCATCATGGTCATAAAATCGGCTAACATCTGTGTGGGATGGAATTCGTTGGTTAAACCGTTCCAGACCGGAACGCCTGAGTATTTTGCCAGATCTTCAACAATTGTCTGGGCGTAACCACGGTATTCAATTCCATCGTACATGCGACCGAGCACGCGGGCTGTATCTTTCATCGATTCTTTTTTACCAATTTGTGATCCCGAAGGTCCAAGATAGGTAACATGCGCTCCTTGATCCAAGGCTGCAATCTCGAATGCACAGCGCGTGCGGGTTGAATCTTTTTCAAAAATCAAAGCAATATTTTTGCCTTTTAAACGGGGTTGTTCTGTGCCTGCATACTTCGATTTCTTAAGTTCGATAGCCAGGTTGAGTAAAAAATTGATTTCCTGAGGAGTAAAATCTAGTTCTTTCAGGAAATGACGGTTTTTAAGATTGAAAGCCATATTTTTGAGGGGTTTAGGGTTTAGGGGTTGGGGATTGGGGATTTACGAATGACGAATGACGATTTACGATTTTACGATTACGAATTAAATATTACATTTATGATTTCAGGCAAAGACTAGCCCAATCGTACCTCGTAAATCGTATATCGTAAATAAAATCATTTTTCTTTTTCTAAACTATCGTAATACGGGTTCCTCCGTCATCAACTCCCAGCAGATTGGCGGATGTGATGATGGCATCGCGGCTTGTATGTTTCACAAAATGAATAGCGGCACGGATTTTTGGTGCCATACTACCTTCGGCGAAATGTCCTTCGGCAAGGTATTCCTTTGCCTGACGAACGCTCATCCTGTCGATCGCTTTTTCCTGCGGAGTATTAAAATTGATACATACTTTTGGAACATCGGTAAGGATAAACAGCTTGTCGGCGTTAATATTTCCGGCTAACAAGGCTGATGCGAGATCTTTATCAATAACGGCATCAATTCCCTGTAGTTTGTTTTCGGCCACATAAAAAGCAGGAATACCGCCACCACCAACGGCAATAACAATCTGTCCATCGCGGGCAATCCTTTCAATCGAACGCTGATTGCTGATAACCAGCGGTTTGGGCGAAGCAACAACTTTGCGCCAGCCGCGTCCGCGTGGATCTTCTTTGAAAATACTGCCATTTTCGGCGGTCATACGGTCTGCATTTTCCTTTGTATAGTAAGGGCCAATAGGTTTGGTAGGGTTTTCGAAAGCAGGATCGTCACGATCAACCAAAACCTGGGTGATAATGGTAATAACATCACGGTCGAGATCATGCGCACGAAGCACATTACGCATCTGTTGTTCAAGCATATAACCAATAAAACCCTGCGAATAAGCCACACAAATATCAAGAGGCATTTCGGGAAGGTTGTAAACCTGATTTCCGGCTGCATTAGCAAGAAGGATATTTCCAACCTGTGGACCGTTTCCATGTGTGAGCGCAACGTTGTAGCCGCGATCAATCAACTTGATAAGGCGTTCGCATGTATCCAAAGCATTTTGTTCCTGCTCTTCGATGGTACCAACCTGATCGCCACGAAGAAGTGCGTTTCCGCCAAAAGCAACTACTGCCAATTTTTTCATAGATAATAAATTTAGTTCTTTACAATTTTGTTTCTCTAACAGGGTTTTGAAGCCTTGTAAGTATATACAATTAACCTCCGTGTTACACTTAATGAGTATAAAAAAAGGAGCGGCAAAATTAGTGATTTAAACTTCCTGTGCAAGTACTTTCAGTTAAGTAAAGATTATCAATAAACTATTTGAATAACAGATATTTAAATTTTTTTTTACGAGCCATATAGAATGTTAGGATTAACAAAATCAGGGTTATGATTGTTGAAAGAATGCTTGTATTTTTACCGGCGCTTAAAATCTCACTGTAAAACTATTACAGCTTCATGCATAACCAATCAAAAGCATACAGTCTGGCACTTATTTCCATCGCATTCTGGTCAACCATGGGTACGGCTTTCAAGCTCACGCTCAATTATTTAAATCCGGGAATGCTACTGCTTATTGCAACTTTTACTGCTTTTATCTTCCTTGGGATTGTGGTTTTAATAAAAGGTAAACTAGAGGTTTTGAAAAAGATTACGGTTCAGCAGGCTTTTAACTCGGCGTTGATGGGACTTTTCAACCCATTTCTTTATTACCTTGTATTGTTCGAAGCCTACAACCGGATTCCGGCACAGGAAGGCGTGGCGCTGAATTACATCTGGCCGGTGATGCTGGTAATTTTTTCCATTATTTTCCTGAAACAGCATATCAATTTCCTTAGTGTGATGGCTATTGTGATCAGTTTCGGCGGAACGGTTGTGATTGCCATGCATGGAAATTTCAGCGAATTACAGTTTTCTGATCCTTTGGGCGTTGCGCTGGCAGTGGGGAGTGCAATATTCTGGGCATCGTTCTGGATCATTAATATGAAAGATCCACGCGAAGCCATCGTTAAAATGTTTGTAAACTTCGCATTTGGAGCCGTTTATATTTTAATATGGAATATTTTCACAGGTAACATTTCGGTTCCATCCGTTTTTGGACTGGCAGGCGCAGTATATATAGGTATTTTCGAAATGGGTCTCACTTTCGTGCTATGGCTTACCGCGCTGAAACTTTCGACCAATACGGCACGTGTTTCAAACCTGGTTTTTATTTCCCCGTTTATTTCGTTGATGTTGATTTCCTTTATTGTTGGCGAAAAAATCCTGCCGTCGACAGTAATCGGTCTGGCAATAATAGTTACAGGAATTGCAGTTCAGCAGATTAGTCAGTGGAGGGAGAAAAGAGTGAATAGTGAATAGTGAATAGTGAATAGCTGTAGCGCAGCGGAAGTGGCGCTATGCGCCATGAATAGTGAATAGTGAATAGTGAATAGTGAATAGTGAATAACGAAGAGTGAAAAGTGATGGTTCGTATCGAAAGAAAAATTTTCAGGGTGTAGTCATCCCTCTCTTTTTTAGGAGAGGGGACGGGGGTGAGGTCTTTAATTAGTGAAGAGCGAATAGTGAATAACGAATAGTGAATAGTGAATAGCTGTAGCGCAGCGCAGCGGAAGTGGCGCTATGCGCCATGAATAGTGAATAGTGAATAGTGAATAACGAATAACGAA
>JBBSDC010000149.1:0-9515 GCA_038249705.1 Bacteroidales bacterium
GTCTTCCAGCTATAATGCACATCAATTATCAAAAACACCAAACTACAAGAACATCCATGAAAACATACTCAGCTATTGACGATTGCGTGCTTGGCGGACTTAAAGCCCCTTGTTTTGCTAACTTATTGCCCGAAGAAATTGAATTAATTAAGGACAGTAAAATCCAGGTCCAGTTCCGCAAGGGAGAAAGCCTTACCAAACAGGGAGCATTTGCATCAAGCATACTATTTGTTGTTGAAGGATTGGTGCGGCAATATATAATTGGTGATACAAACCGCGATTTTAATCTTCGAATTATACGCAGTGGCGAGTTTATAGGCCTTTCGGCTGCATTCAGCAAGCATACCTATGATTATTCAACGGTTGCGCTTAAGGAAACATTAGCTTGCCTGATTGAAAAAGATGCCATTGCCGGACTCATTAAAAGCAATGGAAGTTTTGCTTATGGACTTATTAGCAGGTATTATGAGAATGACAGTTCGCTATACGACACCATCCGCAGCATGATGTACAAGCAAATGCACGGCAGACTTGCTGATGTACTGCTTTACCTTGATACTATGAAATATAACAGCGAAAGTATTTTTAGTTATTTATCAAGGAAAGAAATAGCCGATTTTGCCGGACTATCAACCGAGAGTACGGTAAAACTTTTAAAAGGTTTTGAAAAGGATGGCTTGATAAAGCTGGTGGAAAAGGATATTGAGGTGGTTGAGAGGGACGCGTTGAAGGAGATTAGTAAGCGGGGGTAAAAAACACAAAAGTCGGATCTTAGATGGCGAAAATTGGAATTATTTGAAAGAAGGAACAATCATAATAAATGAAATATTGCTTAACTTTGATGAGTAAAAAAATGGACATCCAGGCTAGAAAGTTGCATTTCGTTCAAGAATTCCTGCGGGTTGCTGATGAAGAACTTGTTGGGAAACTGGAAAAACTGCTCCGTACTGAAAGAAAAAACTTGATCAGGATCTGCTGCCAATTATGCTGAAAGAATTCAATGAAATTATTGATAAATCAGAGGATGATTTTACTAATGGAAGAGAAACTGAAGCCCGAAATCTCCTTGACCAGATTGATTCATGGAAGTAAAGGTTTTTGTGGTCTGACACATCTCTGTCGCAACTTCAGGATATATTTGACTATTACAATCTCAGGGCAAGCACCACTGTTGCTACAAAAACCGCAAAAGAATTAAGTTGTCAGGTGTTACAAATAATCCGTCTTCTCCCCACCCATATTTATAAACGGTTTAATTGCCCGGCCGTAAATTCCATGTACATAAGCTATAGCCATTCCGTAATTGGTAACAGGGATACCAGCATCAATAGCGGGTTTCAACCGATTAACCAATTGGCGGCGGGTGATCATACAGCCTCCGCACTGAACTACAAGCGCATAGTCATGAATATCCCGCTGAATCACGTTTAAACCTGCAACCGTATCGTATTCAAGCTTTTTTCCGGTAAAATTACTCAGCCAGCGTGGAATTTTCACCCGGCCTATATCATCACACGAAACATGATGACTACATGATTCGAGGATCAGGATGCGGTCGCCATCCTTTAACTCACCAATTTTGGGTGTACCTTTAATATAGTGCTGAAAATCTCCTTTCTGCCGGGCAAGCACAATACTGAAACTGGTTAATGGAATCTCTTTTGGAATAGAAGCATCTGCTTTCAAAAAAACCTGGCTATCGGTAATAACCAGTTTGGGTTTAGGTTCCATCCGCTTGAAATATGCATCAACTTCACGCTCTTTACAAATAGCAACCACTCCGTCGTGATCAAGTACATCGCGTATAACCTGAACCTGTGGCAGAATAAGCCGGCCTTCAGGAGCTTCAATATCAATAGGGGTAATTAGTAAAACGGTATCTCCATAGGAAATCAGGTCACCAACCAAAGTGCCGGGTTTCCATGCCGTTTCGGGCAGGAAACTCCGCATCTGACTCACCAAAGGCTCTACACTGGATTTATTCAAAGCACTGAATTCCAAAACTATAGTTTGTAGTTCCTTTTCAACTTTTGAAACAGTTTGTACTGAAAGATTCTGTAAATCTGATTTATTGTGAACTACGAAATAAGGAACATCCAGTTTGTTGAATTCGGTAATCAGTCCGTATTCGAACTCACCTAATGTATTTTCAGTCATTAACAGAATAGCCAAATCGATGGTTTTAATCACTTCCCTGCTTCGGGCTATGCGTTTTTCGCCTAAAAGCCCTTCATCATCAATGCCAGCAGTATCAATAAGCACAACAGCACCAAGTCCTCCAATTTCCATATTTTTCGAAACCGGATCGGTTGTAGTTCCTGCAACATCCGATACTATAGCCACTTCCTGCCCGGCAAGGGCATTTATGAGCGAACTTTTTCCACTGTTACGTTTACCGAAAATTCCTATATGCGGACGAATTTCTTTTCCTTTTTTCATTCTATATTATCCTTTTAATCAAAAGATTGTAACAAATATTTTTAAAAAAATAAGATTACGCCCAGTAACTTATCCATTTTAAATGAGATCACTTAATGTGAAACCTGTCTTTAACAAATTCTCAGGCTTTAGAACATTTTTAAGTTTTTCTTCATCAATTAATTTCAATT
This sequence comes from Bacteroidales bacterium, assembly GCA_038249705.1. Taxonomy (GTDB): domain Bacteria; phylum Bacteroidota; class Bacteroidia; order Bacteroidales; family UBA4417; genus UBA4417. The sequence goes on from JBBSDC010000149.1 coordinate 2,610, forward strand.
TGCTATTTGCTTCAAACACATCACAGCCTGAAGATTTCATTTCTTTAGCCAGCAAAACTGCTTTGCGGTATCCGATCAAAGGACTTAATGCTGTTGTGATTGCAGGACTTTTAAATAAGCGGGCAGCACCTGTTCCTGAAGTAATTGTCAGGCCTTCAATCAGATTATCGGCTATAGTTTTATCAGCAGCAATCAGCAGTTTTAAACTTTCAAGCAAGGCATGCCCGATTGTTGGCAGATAAGCATTCAGATCTAGGCATCCCTGAGCGCTTAACGAACTGATAAGCATATCATTGCTATATATTTTATGTGCTGCGCTTACTACAAATTCCGGAATTACAGGATTTACTTTCCCGGGCATAATCGAACTTCCAACCTGCCGTTTTGGAATGCTTACATCATGAATCCCAGCTACATCAGAGGCCAGAAGGCGGATATCCGAAACCATTTTTTCGAGGTTTACGGCGTGTGCTTTCAGGATAGCATGGACTTCAACAAACGAATCAAGGTTATTGGTTGCGTCCGACAGGTTTTCGCTGCGTGTAACAGGAAGTGCTGTAAGTTTTTGCAAGGCTGGAACTACTTCCATGATAAAAAACTTAGGAACCGCCAATCCAGTCCCCACAGCACTTCCGCCAAGATTAACAATTTTTATCCTTTCGAAACATTTTGAAACCCGCCACCAATCGCGAGACAAAGCCTCACTGTATGTGCTGAATAACATGCCATAGGAGGAAGGAACAGCTTCCTGCATTTGCGTGTATGCAATCCGAAGTTCATTGCGGTATTTTCCTTCTTTTATTTCAATCTTCTGACGCAATGCATTTATAGCAGTCTCAAGATCTCCAAGAAGTTGCATTACAGCTACTTTGAGTGCTGTGGGGACTACATCATTTGTTGATTGGTAAATATTGGCAGCTTCGATTGGGTCAATTTTTTCGTAATCCCCGGGTTTGAAACCCATTTTTAGCAAAGCAACATTGGTAACAATTTCGTTCACATTCATATTGATGCTGGTACCGGCACCGCCACTAATTGCGGGAACAATAAAGGAGGAGAAATGCTGTCCATCGGCAACCTCGGCAGCTGCAAGTTCGAGAACATTCAAAACTTCTTTTTCCAAAAGGGAAAACGGAAGTTCTGTCCCTTGTTTCCGCTCGCCGATGGCAGCAGCAAAACTTTTATACGATTGATAACAAGCAAGTTTCACTACGCCCATTGCTTTAAACCATTCAATATGAAAAGGAGTGTGATCAGGGAAATTCTCCCGGGCACGTATAGAGTGAATGCCATATAAAACATTCGCCGGAACCTGCAAAGGCCCCAGCGAATCATTCTCTGTACGGTAAATATCTGATGACATAAGTCGGTTTTATTTCAAAACCCAAACTTACTGCTTTTTCAGTTTTGCAGCACTATTTTGCCGATTATTCAATGGCTCGTAAACAAGCAAACACTCATTCAGCTGTTTGTTATCAGTTACCATAATAGTTAAACGCCCTGAAGGTTCCACTTCAACCGAAATCAGAAATTCAACATCGGTATTTCCAAGGCTATAATTCAAATAACTGACAACCGAATTTTTATCAGGTTGTCTGGATTTAAGCGGGCTACCTTTTACTTTAAAATTTCCACCGTTAAAAAGATTTGCATTTTCAGCTATTTTCGCAGCTTCTGCAACTGCATCTGCATATTTTCCGGTGTAAACCATCGAAACGGAATTGAAGCCTTCGGTGGGATCGTCAACTGAAGTGTAATTAGAAAAAACCTGGTCAAATTTTAAATTTTGCGGTTCGGTTATCCCAAGTTTCTGTACCCATTCGGGCATGCTATGTGGTGAATGATTTTCGTCGAGTACAGCTTCACTTGTGGCTTTTTGCAATCGCAAAATATCAGCCAGGCTATCGTATTCGGTTCTGCTGATAGCTCCTGTTACAAGGTTATCTTCCAATATATGAAGACGTTTTTCGAAATTTACCTCAGCTTTGGAAACCGAAGCAGGCATTCCTGCCTTTAGAACAATATTTCCGCCAAATCCGACGAAAAATATAACAAATAATCCAATAAAAGAAATTACGAGAAATTTTTCAACTTTTAATTTTGTCATGCATCTATTTTTGGTTCATACTGTAGACAACAAATTTCGTGTCTGAGATGTTCATTTTTTGAAGCTGCAAAAATACACAATTATTGTATATCAGCAACATAACTTATCCTGATCGGGGATTAAGAAAGTCAAATTGCTATTAAAAAATGTTAAAATCCATCTATTATTGTATGCAGTTGCATTTTTAAACAAAATTGTATTGGCCAGATGGACACTAAATTTACACCCCAGGAACACCGATTTATAAGCCATACAAACAGATTTCCCAAATAAAAATGAATAATCCCGGTTAAATCACATACGACTATAAAAACCGAATTATATGATTTAACCGGGATTAACCCTCACTTAGATTTAAAACTAATTTTAACAGAAAACTGAACAAGGGAATGAATAGTTTTTCATTCTGTTAAGGGATATCCTTGTATAATTCCTGCTGCTATGTAATTTTTGAATTAACGATCGAAAGTATCTCTGATTCCATTGCCATAGCTTTTTCCTGCAATTGATTCCCGTCGGAAAGAACTTTTTCAACAAAAGTTTTGTCATGCAATCCTGAAGCATTTATTTTTACATTAAGAAAAGCGCCCATAACTGCCGACCGTGCTGCTAAAGCACCAACTCCTGCATCAGTTACAGAATTAGGATTGCCGGTTTCGGCCATAGCTTTTATTATTTCCATGCAATCGAATGAACGCTGCATAACACGTAAAGGCACTTCGATTGCATATTTAGTTGCTTCCTGAATAGCAGCAGTTCTCGCTGCTTTACCTGCATCGTTGCTTTTGGGCATACTGAAGGCATCCATGATCAGGTTAAATGCCCGCGTATCTTCATCCACAAGCATGAGCAACTCGTCTTTAAATGTCTGACCTTTTTCTGCCCAACGGCTGAACTCTTCCCAGCGCTCATCCCAACCAGCTTTGTGTGACGAAAGATTTGCAACCATGGTAGCCAGTGAAATTCCTAATGCGCCCATTGCAGCTGAAATAGAACCTCCGCCAGGTGCCGGTGATTCGGAAGCTGTTTCGTTTGCAAAGTCTTCAAGAGTCATGCTAATTAGCTTATTGTCATTCCCGCCAGCCAGTAAATATTCTATGATTTTTTCATTTGGATTAAACGGTTTCAAATCATCAAGCCCAAGTGATTTTACAGCAATTTTTACCAGTTCATCTTCCGAAACGCCAACCGAACGTTGCTGCTTGCGCAGAAAATACTTTCCAGCATCAGTTAATGCTTTTAAAGGTGTTAAACCAACCAGTTCGGAGCCGGTAACACGCATTCCGCGCTCCTGGGCTTTAAGACAGGCTTCTTCGAAAGCAACATGAACAGGTGTTATACTGATATTGGTGAGGTTAATTGAAACCTGAGCAATTCCGTATTCTTCAATAAACCATCCAATAGCTTTACATGCCTTGAGTGAACCAGGAGTCCAGATTTCTTTCCCGTTTTCATCTTTCCTGATCTTTCCTGTAACAAGATTCCCTTCACGAACAGGCCGGCCTTTTTCGCGGATATCGAACGCAACGGCATTAGCCCTGCGGACAGAAGTAGTATTTAAATTTACATTATAAGCAACAAGGAAATCGCGTGCTCCAACGGCTGTAGCGCCAGTGAGAGCAACTTTTTCGCTAAATTCAGCCGGTCCAAAATCAGGTTTCCAATGTGGATCGCTTAGTTTTTTATGCAATCCTTCGTATTCGCCCGAACGGTTATTAGCAAGGTTGCGCCGTTCATTGCTAAAAGCTGCATTTTCGTAACAATAAACCGGTATACCTATTTCATTACCAATACGTTCGGCTAGTTTACGGGCATAAACAACTACTTCTTCCATAGTTATACCGGCAATGGGTATCAGAGGACAAACGTCAGTTGCTCCAAATCGGGGATGTTCGCCCTTGTGAGTGCGCATGTCAATAATTTCAGATGCTTTTTTAACGGCTTGAAATGCAGCTTCGATAACTTCTTCAGGAGTTCCAACAAAAGTAACTACCGTGCGGTTAGTTGCTTTTCCGGGATCAACATCCAGTAAACGAACGCCTTCAACCGCTTCAATCCGGTCAGTAATCTGCTTGATAATGGCCATGTTGCTGCCTTCGCTGAAATTAGGTACACACTCAATCAACTGTTTCATAAATTTTTGTTTTTCAGTAATTTAGTAAATTATTGGCATAAAAAAGAAACGCAAAATTAGTAAAATACAGCCAGAAGAAATCATTTGAATTAAATATTATACCCTTTATCAGAAGACTTCTGGAAAGAGAAACTGACTTTCGGTTGATTAACTTTTTCAGTAACCATTGAAAAGGAGTAAATTTGACGTCTAAAAATTCAGGTAAAATGATAATTGAAATCGCCGTTTTTAATCTCGAATCAGCCATAGCCGCATTTAATGCCGGCGCTCACCGAATTGAACTTTGTTCCGCTCCGGCTGGAGGGGGTCTTACTCCTTCGGCAGCTACTATGCGACTGACCAGGAAATACGTGAAAATACCGATACATGTTATGATACGGCCACGGGAAGGTGATTTCTGCTATTCGGAAAAAGAATTCGAAACCATGCTGCTTGATATAGCTGCGGCCAAAGTAGTTGGAATGGAAGGCGTGGTAGCAGGTATACTTAACCCCGACGGTACCATTGACGAAGAAAGAACAGCTATACTTGTTGACGCTGCTTCTCCTATGAATGTTACTTTTCTCAGAGCATTTGATATGGTAAAAGATCAGGATGAAGCATTAGAAGCAATTATTTATGCCGGATGTGCACGGATACTAACTTCAGGTGGAAAACAAACTGCTCCTGAAGGAATAGGAAAACTTGCGGAACTTATCAAAAAAGCCGGCAACCGCATTTCTATTATGCCGGGAAGTGGAATTAACATCAATAATATCAAACAGATAGCCGAAGTAACAGGAGCAACGGAATTACATCTTTCAGCCCGAACATTTGTTCCCGGGAAAATGATGTTCAGGCAGCCATTGGTAACCATGGGAGGCAATGTTTCGATACCTGACTATGACTTGCAATTGCCTGATGAAACAGCTATAAGGGAAATTGTAAAAATGTTTCAACGAAACGCATGAATAGTTAGTTCAAATCCAAAACTGTAAATCCGATTGTTTAATCGTCGGAAATAACTTTTAACATCTTAATAAAAAACACATGTCTTTCCATTGAGGATGTTGAACTTTTGTGCAAACATCGGGTTATTAAAACATACAAAATCGAATAATATCATGCTGATTTCTTTACTTTATATTCTTGCATCACTTATTTTATTGTATTTCGGAGCCAACTGGCTTGTAAAAGGCAGTTCGTCATTAGCCATTAAAGCAGGAATATCGCCTCTTGTTGCAGGCCTTACTGTAGTAGCATTTGGCACCAGTTCGCCTGAACTTGTAGTAGGAATTAATACTGCTCTGGCCGGGCAAGGCAACATTACAATTGGTAACGTGGTTGGAAGCAACCTGTTTAACATTTGCGTCATTTTAGGAATTTCGGCAATAATTACGCCGATGAAAATCAAAATGCAACTTCTTAAAATTGACATACCTATACTTATCCTTGTTACCGCTGGTTTTATGCTTCTGTTTATTGACAGGCACATTAGCCGTTTCGAAGGAGTTATCCTTGTAACAGGAATTGTTATTTATACGGTCGTGAATATATATCTTGCACGCCGCGAAAAAAACATTGAAGTACTTGATGAATTTGAAAAATCAGTACCAAAAAACAATGTAAAATGGTACATTTCGACCGGCATGGTTTTGGCTGGAATAGGGCTGTTGGTTGCCGGGTCCGAATTCCTGGTTAAAGGTGCTGTTGATATTGCCCGAACACTTGGGGTTGGCGAAACAATTATTGGTATTACAATAATTGCAGCCGGCACAAGTCTTCCTGAACTCGCTTCATCGGTTATTGCCGCAATGAGGAAAGAATATGATATAGCAATTGGAAACATTATAGGTTCAAACATATTCAATATTCTTTGTATTGTAGGTGTTTCGGCTTTAACAAAACCGCTTTCAGCTATTGCGATAAGCAATATTGACTTGTACTTTATGATTGGAGTTACGCTGTTATTGCTGCCGTTTTTCAGAACACATTATACCTTAAAACGTGATGAAGGCTTCTTTATGATTGCTCTTTATGGAATGTATATGTATTACCTGTGGCCAAAATAATTACCAACTTATTACTTTTTCAGGACGGAAGTGGTTTACCTATCAACAACGGCAATTTTACCTTGTAATACATTATTATATTCCAATCTGAATACAAATATGCTACAAACTAAATATATCAGTATATTTGTGCAAAATATTAGCACATGAAATTTTCGACATTTAACAGGTTTTTAGTCACTTCAGGAATTTCTCTAATTCTTCATTTTACTTCAATTGCACAGATCGCTGACAGCCCTTCAGGTATTACGCCAGGGACTCTAACATTTACAGTAAAATCCATTACAAACAACTCAACCTATTCGCCTAAAAATGTGATTGCAATCTGGATAAAAGATGCACAGGGGAATTTTGTTATATCACGAAAAGTAATGGCTAACTCACGTAAAAATCATCTTGTAAAATGGAATGCAAGCTCAGCCGGAAATACAGTTTCCGCAATAACAGGTTCTACATTAACTTCGCATCAAACTCATACTATTACGTGGGATGGAAAAAATGCGGCAGGCATTGAAGTACAGGATGGTTTGTACCAGATATGGGTAGAATATACGAGTACTAATTCCGCATCCAACGGTAACCAGGGGCCGTCCTTGATAGTTGAATTCGAAAAA